>CALKTZ010000830.1 GCA_937997355.1 uncultured Planctomycetales bacterium
TCCGTCGCGGCGACTGGTCTCGTCGTGTGACAGGAGCAATATTAACCGAACTCTCACCAAGGTCAACACCCTGGTCCCGAAATTCCGAAATTGCTCCCGGTCCAAGGAATTCGCCCCCCAACCCGCGAGGGTTCGCGCGGCGTCCGGGAACCCGCCGCTCAGCTCGCGCAGCGGCGTTTCTTGACCTTGCCTCCGCCGATCAAGGCTAGGAGCGCAACGGCGAAAATTGCCATATTCGTCGGCTCGGGTGCCGGCGATTCTCGCGGGGCGGCAGGCGGAACAACCAGCGCAACGCTGCATTGAGCGGCCAGAGAGTGAGCGTTGGTGGGCATGAAGTCTCCTTCCCTGGAGTTGGTCCTGATCCGAATCTTCAGCCATGATCCGAACTCGTTCGGCATCATGGCCTGCAACCACATAGGCGCCAAGATTGAAAATTGGCTGCTGATTCCGGCGGATGGACCTGTTTCGATTTGACCCACCCGCCGAGTTCTGCATTCAGCATGGGATACAGTGGCTGAGGTGTGTTCAGAAAACTCGGAGGATTTCCCCTGCGGGAGATGGGAAGCCGATCACTTCGCCGCCGTTGCGGGTGACCATACCCCGCATGAGTTGTAGATTCATCGACTTCCTGGTGAACCGAGGCGCGCCGTCGGCGGTGATCGTGATAAAGCCACCCTTGAATTGACCGCCAAGTTTGGGGAGAGGTTGTCCCGGCACGAAGGGAATATCCTCGGGCTCGGTCCAGGGAACCGTTGAGGCTCCTTCGACGAGCATGAGGGTGTTGCTGGTGCCGTCGAGGAACTGTGCAAATCCAATCTTCTCGCCATCCTCGAAGAAGGCCCCCTTCCCCGCGAAGCTCTGAATGTAAGTTTGGCCGGGCTTCGCTCCCGCCTTGACCACCGGCGCGTAGACGCCGGGCATTTTTCCCAGCAAGGCTTTGTTGTGGGGGCCGTCCCAGGGCTCGTCGAGCTTGAACTGATCGTACAAGGCTTTCTCCTTATCGCCGAGGTACGGAAGGATGGCGACTCGCCAGCTCAGGAGGGGTTTTTGGTCGGCCCCGAGGATGGCTTGTTGCGGGAACACCTTGTTCTTATCCACGTAGAGATGCAATGCCGAGGAAACCCGCTTCATCCTGGATACGCATCGGGTGATCAATTCCGCTTCGCTCGGGGGTTCCGCATCGGCTTGAATTTCCTTGTCCTGGTCCGTGGGCCGAATCTGTTCGGGAGGGGCGGATACCGGCCGAATCGTGGGGGGCTCCGCGACAGCCACCCGGGGCGCGGGGGCTTCGGTGATATCGGTAGCACGGGGCGCGGGGGCTTGGGCGACAGGCACCTGGGCATCGCGTTGGGCGAGTACACCGACACTTGTGGCGGCGGCGCCGGTCATGGCGAGCGCAGCCGAGGCGATTTTCAGCTTCGTGAAGAACATGCCTCTCAGAACTCCTTCGGTAAGGGATGTGACCGAGGCCGGAATGGTCGCGGCCGTCAATCCGGTGGAAGTGGAAAGGGAGATCGCTGCCTTGATCGTGGTTGTCGCCAGGACGGGGGGCATGGCCGAAGCCTGGCCCGTGCCGATGGCCAGACCCAGCGAGCCGGCTGGGAGGATCAAACCGCGACGCCCCAGCCGGCCTCGCAGTCGTTCGCGGGCCCGGGAGATCCGCGCGCTAATCGTGCTGACGGGACGGCCCAGGCGTTGGGCGGCTTCCGCGTGGGTCAACCCCTGAAGTTCGCAGAGGACGATGGCCGAACGATATCTCTCGGGAAGGTTCTCGATCTCTTCGAGGAGCCCCTCAATCTCTTCACGGGCTAGGGAGATGTGCTCGGGGCAACTAGCCTCGCCCTTCGATCTCGAACCGGACATCGCCGCCTCCGCCTCATGTCGCCGCCGTCGCTGATCCTTCTCCTTGAGTCGCCGGGCCGATCGATAGGCGACGCCATAGAGCCAGGGTCCCAAGAGCTCGGCCTGGCGCAGGGTGCCCGCCTTGCGTGCGAGGACGAGGAACGTGGCCTGGAACGCGTCATCGGCGTCGTGCTGGTTATTCAGCAACCCCCGGCAAACGCCCAGCACCATGGGGCCGTGTCGCTCGACCAGGGCCGCGAACGCCGGTTCGGCGCATCCGGCCCGGCCGGTGGCGAACCGTTCCAGGAGCTGGCTGTCGGTCAGGCCCGTGACCGCCCCCCCATTCAGCAGGGTTTGCAACTGCTTCGCGATGCCCGGACGACCAATCGCCATGCTTCGAAATCCTCACAACTCGGCCGTTTTCTCCCTTTACTCCCGCGCGACAGGGCACAACTTGCATTTTTTTACGACTTCGCGCGGCCGGGTGGCCGGGGCAAAGCGCCAGCGTGCCCCGGGGAACAGAACCGGAGCCTTTGGGACGGTGAAGGACTCCGGGGCATGCTCGCCCGATGGACTCGCTTGTCCCCGGCCACCCTTTGCCGGCATTGCCCCGGAATCTATCATGAGCGTTTGCGAATTTGCGCGGGCAAGCCGGATGTCTGGGTCGGACTCGAAGGGTCACGGTTCCGCGCGCGGCGGCGGATCGGCGATGCGCGCGTAGATCGCGCAATCGCGAGAGATGAGACCCGCATTCGCCGGATTGGCTTATTTAACGGAAGAAGGCGGCGGCTTCGTTGTAATAGTTCAGGTCGAGCGTCTTGGTGGTGACGACGTTCTCATTCATCTTGGTCTCGATGATTTCACCTCGGGAGAGGGTGACCATCGAGCCGAATCGCTTCTGGAGGGCGAGGCGGCCGGCGGCAAGCCCCAGGCGGGTCGCGAGGATTCGGTCGAAGGCGGTCGGCGATCCGCCCCGCTGGAGGTGCCCGAGCACGATGCAGCGCGTTTCCATCCGGGTTTGCTTGATGATGGCGTCGGCGACGGCGTTGCCGATCCCGCCGAGGCGGAAATGGCCGAACGGGTCGGGGGTGCTATCCACGATCAGGGCTTCCTGGTCGGGGAAGCGGGCCCCCTCGGAAACCACGACGATGCCGTACTTCTTGCCCGCCGCTCGACGCCGCTGCAAGACGTCGACGAGCCGGGGGAGGTCGATCGGGACCTCGGGGACGAGGATGAAGTCGGCCCCCACGGCCATCCCGGAGTAGCAGGCGATCCATCCCGAGTGTCGCCCCATCGTTTCGACGACGATGACGCGGCGGTGGCTCTCGGCGGTCGTCCGGAGCCGGTCCACGGCCTCGGTGACAACGTTCACGGCCGTGTCGAACCCGAAGGAGAATTCGGTCGCGGCCATGTCGTTGTCGATCGTCTTGGGGATGCCGACGATCGGGAGGCCGAAGTCGTTGTAGAGCCGAAGGCCAACCCCCAGCGTGTCGTCGCCGCCGATGACGATCAGGGCGTCGAGCTCGCGCTCCCGGAAGTTGGCGCGAAGCCGCGAGAGTTCGGTATCGGGGTTCTTGTAGGGATTGGTCCGCGAGGAGCCCAGGATGGTGCCGCCCGCGGCGATGATGCCGTCGGTATCGCCGAGGTCGAGCGGGCGGGTCATATCCTGGACCAGGCCGCGCCAACCTTCGAGAATCCCCAGGCAGGTCCCCCCCTCGTTGACGACGCACTGGACGACGGCGCGGATCACCGCGTTCATGCCGGGGCAATCGCCCCCACCGGTCAGGAGTCCGACTTTCATGGCGGCTGGTTCCCGGGGTCGACCGTTCGCCGGAATACCCGACGCGGTATTCTCGATCGGCTGCCAAGAGAGGAGAAACAATTCGGATGCCGGGTCGTCCTCGGATCTCGCCCCCGGGCGCATCGGGGCTCTCGAACCCCTTGTCTAAATTACCATGCCCGGGGCGGCCGGAACAGTTTGCTCCATCGGCGATGCGATTGATCGATCCGGCTTTCGAACGAAGAACTCGCAACCCGTTTCAAGAGTGGGCTTTCGAAGGGAGGAGGACCCGCTCGACCCAGGTCGTGTCGACATTTCCGTCGAGGAAGTCCCGGTTGCGGAAGATCCGCCGATGGAGCGGGATGGTCGTCTTGACCCCTTCGATTTCGATCTCGTCGAGGGCGCGTCGCATGATCGCCATCGCCTCGGGCCGGGTCGGCCCGTGGACGATGAGCTTGCCCAGGAGCGAGTCATAATTGGGGGGGACGGAATACCCGACCTGGATGTGGGAATCCCAGCGGACCCCCGGCCCTCCCGGAAGCCGCAGCGCGGTGATCCGGCCCGGCGAGGGGCGGAAATCGTGGTCGGGATCTTCGGAGTTGATCCGGCATTCGACGGCGTGCCCGCGCGAGGCGATCTCTTTTTGCCGGAACGGCAGGGGTTCGCCCTGGGCGATCCGGATCTGCTGCTTGACCAGGTCGATGCCGGTGATCATCTCGCTGACGGGATGCTCGACCTGAATCCGCGCGTTGACCTCGATGAAGTAGAACCGGTTGTCGGAATCGACGAGGAACTCGCAGGTCCCCGCGTTCACGTAGCCGACGGCTCGGGCCAGGCGGACGGCGGCCTCGCCCAGCTTCTCGCGGACGTCGTGCGGCAGCGACGAGGGGCCTTCCTCGACCAGCTTCTGGTGCCGTCGCTGGAGCGAGCAATCGCGGTCCCAGCAATGGACGATGTTCCCGTGGGTGTCGGCGAGGATCTGGACCTCGATATGGCGAGGCCGATCGATGAACTTTTCGAGGTAGATGCTCGAATCCTTGAACGAGGCCTCGGCCTCGTTGCGGGCGGCCTGGAGCGAGGCGACGAAGTTGGATTCGTCGCGGCAGATCCGCATCCCCTTGCCGCCGCCGCCTGCCGCCGCCTTGATCAGCACGGGGAAGCCGATCGACCGCGCCAGCCGCAGGGCATCGGCATCGCTGGCGAGTGCCCCGTCCGAGCCCGGCACGCAGGGGACCTTGGCCGCCTCGGCGATCTTCTTGGCCTCGGTCTTGAGCCCCATCTTGCGGATCGCATCGTGGGGGGGGCCGATAAACTCGAAGTTGCAGCTCCGGCAGATTTCGGCGAAATGCGGGTTCTCGCTGAGGAAGCCGTACCCCGGATGGATCGCCTGGACGTCGGCCACCTCGGCGGCGGCGATCAGGCGGGGGATGTTGAGGTAGCTATCGGAGCTTGGACCCTTGCCGATGCAAATGGCCCGGTCCGCCATCGCCAGGTAAGGAGCATTGCGATCCGCCTGGGAATAGACGGCGACCACTTCGATTCCCAGCTCCTTGCACGCTCGGATCACGCGGAGGGCGATTTCCCCCCGATTGGCCACCAGAATCCGTTGGAACATCGGCACATTTCACCTTCAAAACTGATGGGTCGGTCGCCGGGCAGCCTTCGGCCCGGTCCCCCAACATCGCGCGTCGGGTCGAACCGAACCGGAGGATCACGGATCAGGCCGGGCGGACACGGAACAATGGCTGGCCGAACTCGACGGGCTGGCCATTCTTGACCAGGATCTCGGCGATGGTCCCCGAGACGCCGGCGGGGATGTCGGTGAAGACCTTCATCGCCTCGATGATGCAGACGACCGTATCCGCCTGGATGGAAGTCCCGATCGAGACGAAGGCGGGAGCATCGGGGGAGCTCGACGCGTAATAGGTGCCGACCATCGGGCTCTCGATGACGATCGAGCCGCCGGCCTCGGCGGGAGCCGGCGCGGCCGGGGCCGCGGGAGCCGGCGCGGCGGCCGCGGGCTGAGGAGGAGCGACCTGGACCGGCCCCGAATAGGCCGGGGGGGGAGGAGCATACGCCGAGGCGGGCAAAAAGGGCTGTTCTCCTCGGCGTTTCAGGCGGATCCGCGCCGCGCCGTCATAGATATCCAGGGCCGTGACGTCGTATCGCTTCATCAACCGGACGAGATGATGGATCTTCTGAACGTCAAAGGCTCCCGAGAGTTCCGGGGCCGATCCCGCCGATT
>CALKTZ010000831.1 GCA_937997355.1 uncultured Planctomycetales bacterium
GCCAGCCACAAATATCCGTCGCTCTTCCTCGACGACTTCGGCCTTCTTGACATCGGGCGGAATGCTCTTGAGGGGTTTTTCACCGCGCTTCACGGAGATCTCGGGCTGGCCGTCGGGGTCGATCGCGAGGCTCACGACGACATCCTTGACTTGAACCGCGACCGGACCATTCGCGAGATCGGCCGTCTCCAAGGCCTCCATCGCCCACTGGAGGCGTATCGGGTCCGTATAACCGGCGGTCCGGGCGAGATTTTCCTGGGCAATACGCGCCGCGAGCTTTTCCGAGGCCTGGCGCTGGGAGCCGAACTGCCGGCTGCCCCGGATGAATTCCTGCATCAATCGGTAGCGTTCCAGGACATCTTTCTTGGCTCCCTTCTTGTCGATGGGGATCAGGCCGAGCGCGCGGATGGCATCCTGTTTTCGCTTCTCCTGAATTTCCTGGATCAGCGTCGGCTTATCGAGTTTGCCGAGGATGGCGCCGGCGAAGAGTTGCGCCCGCTTGTGGCCGGCCCCCCCGCTGGCATATTTGGCGAATTCGTCGAGCCTCGCCCATCGTTGATCGCCGAGGGCCTTGTGCGTGCGACGGAACCAATCGACGTCCACAGCTCCCTCGGTCAGGTCTTCGAGCGTGAGCGGTGTGAGCTTTCGAATTTCGGCATTCCAGCTCTCGCGGATGTCGGATTCGACTCTCCAGTTCGTATCCTTCGTATGGGCGTGGAACCACCAGACCGCCTCCTCGAAGAGAGGCCAGCCGAGTGCGTGCTGGACGAAACGGGCCCATTGCGGGGCATAAAAGGCGACGGCGAGCAGCGTGTTTTCCGCGATCCCGGCGGCCTGCACCGCCCGGGCGAATGCTTCGGGCGTGTCCTCCTTGCCGGGCCTGGTCACGCGGATCAAATGGCTGAACACGCTCGACTTCGACAGGCTCCCCTCGCCCCAGCTATAGGTGCGCTGCAACTTCGGATCGCGGCCGATCGCGAGCAAAACGTTGACCAGCACGTCGAGCCCGCCGGCATACCGCATCGCCAGCGCGGCCGAGGTCACGACCGTCGGGCTCTCTCCGCGGGCAAGCTCGATTTCGAGGATGCGGGCCATCGATTTCCGAACGATCGGGATGGACCGTTCGGGGAGTTCCCGGCGATACAGGGCACTCGTCGAGAACCGGACCGCGTCGAAACCGGTGTCGGCCCCGTATCGATTCTTGGAACGCGTGCCGAGCAGGTGATCGCACAGGTCGTGGTCGTTCGCCCAGCCCTCTTCAAAGGCCTCGAGCAGGCTTTCCCAATCCATGCGGCCTCGGGAGATCGTCCCTTTCAACGGACCCTTCGGCTCTCCGACGCCGATCGCCTTGAGCACGCCCTTGAATGCCGCGCGGCCTCGGGAGATCGCTTTCGCCGGATCCTTCGAGCCTCCGACGCTCAGCGGCTCGTCGATCCAGCGCAAGAGCCCGAACATCCTCCTGGTATGTTCCTTAGTCCAGTGTCCCTTGTGCTCGGCAATATTCTTCAACAGGCCGGTCAGGGCCTGAAACTCGTCGATGTGATCGCGAAAGCTGTGGGATTCCGAGGCATAATAATCGTTCGCCTTAGTCTTGTCGGCGAGTTTGTCCCGGGGAATCGCGGCCAGGATCGTCTCGAGTCCGTCCACGACGAAGTCGGCCAGATTGTTCTCGGCTTTATGGAATGCCACCCACGCCAGGATGTCATCGAGAACCTGGAGATAACGGACTTTCGGCAGCCTTCCCACCAATCGTTCCATCGATTCCGCACGCCAGCCCGCCCGCCTCGCGCTTCGGTATTCATTCATCAGGGATGTGGCGATCAGGGCGCGTGCCGCTTCCATCCCATCGGGATCGCGTGCTTTCCTGGAGCGTTGTTCCCAGGCTTCCCACCAAATCTCCCGGAGCGGCAGGTCGTCGAGAGGACGGATCTCGGTTTTCCGCTTCGCGTGGTCATATTCCATCGGCGAGGGGAAGCCGTAGCGGATCGCACCCAGCGGTTGCGCCTCGAGCGTGCTTCCGTACGCCTTGAGTGTGATCGATTCTTCGCGGTGCTTGTGGATGACCTCATCGAAGTGTTTGAGGATTTCGAACGCCGCGGGCGTACACAGCCTGATGCCTCGGTCCCTGGGCATGCTCGGCGGTGTGCGTTCGGCATCGATCATCAGGCCGACCGCATCGTCGAGCGAGAGGGTTTCGGCCTCGGCTTGAGTGAGCTTGTCGAGATAGACCTGCTCATCGCGTCCGAGGCTCGGATGAGTTTCGCGGTAGGATTCGGCGAGCGAGTGAATCCGATCGACGGCCCGGCCGAGGTCGCGCATCTGGCAGAGCAGATCAAGCCCGGCGAGGCGCTTCGGCAAACTCTTGGAGCTTGCCAGACGCGATGCGCTGGCGAGGGCGTCCTTGTCTTTCAGCGAGAGGATCAGGTTGAGCACGCTCCGGCGCAGGTCGCTTTTCTTGCGGTCGAGCAGGGGTTCGAGCGTATCGAGATCGGCGGGGGCGATCTCGAGCTTCGACATCGCCTTGGCGGCAGTCTCGCGCACATCGCCCGCCGCATCTCCGACAAGCCGGACGAGCGTGGCCCTCGCCTCCGCATCCAGGCCCGGCAGCTTGCCGAGCAAATAGGCGACGCGAGCCCTCGAATAAGGGGACATCACATCGAGATAGGGCAGGACCTTCGAAGCGGGCCGCTCCCCGAGCGCGTCGATCATCGCATCGGCGACCGGTTGGCGGCCGATCGTTACCTTGGTCCAGGGCCAAACCAGGGGCTTCTGCTCTTTCGCCCTGGCCGGGAGCCGATCAAACAGCCGTACCAGACGTTCGAAGTAGTCGCCGGAATCCCTGGGGATGGGGATGATCCTGTGGTACCCGAACATGTACTGGTCTTCTTGGTCAGTCGCAACTTCTTCGTGATCTTGGAGGCCGCGCTTCAACTCCACATTCGCCAGCGACGACGCGTAAACCGCCACCCGAGGGTCGGGATCGTCCATGGCGCGTAAGAGCGGTTCGTAGGTGTCGCGGATCGCGAGCATTCCGAGGGAATGGACGCCGACGAATCGATGCTCGACATCCCGATGGCCGAGGAGTTTCGTCGCCTCGGAGAGGGCCGATGGGGCATCCTCGAATGCCATCGACCAGAGCCCGAGGAAGGCTTTCTCCGGATGTTCGCCCCTGATCGCGGCGTCGCGGGCGGTCGCATCGTCCAGGAAGGTTGCGATCGACCGGATGGTCTCGGCGGCGTACCTGGCGCTGGTCGAATCGAGCTGCATCCCGAGCCAGACATCCGCGGCCCGGATCGTCGCGCTGAAGCGGATGAGGTTTTCCTCATCGATGACCCGCAGCATCCGCCGGAAGGCGGCGGGACGAGCGAAGTCGACGGACTCCAGGATCGCCTGGCGTAGCCCTTCCTGTCGCTGCGCCGCGAGGAGGAGCTTCTCGACGAACTCCCAGCAATCCGCCTTCTCGCAGCAGAGGAACGCCGAGGTGACGTGCCGCCCCATCTGGCCGATTTCGTGGAGCCCCGAGGCGCTATCGCGCAGCACTTGCTCAACCTCCTGGCCTCGCTTGCCGCCGAGGTCGATGGCACCGGCGAAGAGGAGGCCGAGGTCCTTGTCTCCGTAATAACTCGCGAGATAGGGGGCATGGGCCGCCAGCCAGGGGAGGCTTTCGTCGATCCCTTCGAGGGAGGTGAGCAAGTTTCCCAGGAAGGATCGCCGCGGTTCGTTCAGGAGGTCCGGGCGGCCCGGGGCACGAAATGGCTTTCGGACGTATCCGGTCTGATAGGGCAATTGCTCGTGGAGCGACCAGGCCGCCTTGAATGCGTCGGTATCGCGCGGGAAGAGCGCCTCGCCGAGCCCGATCAGGGCCGGCTCGGAAAGCCTCTTGAGGAGCTTGATCCCGTGATTGCGACGATTCCATCCGTCCGCAACCGAGTGCTTGCCTTTCTCATCGTATCCCAGCATGAATTGGCCGATGGTCCGCACGCCGGGATCGAGCTTCGCAAGCCGATCCATCCGGGCTTCGAGCCAGGGCTTTCGCTTTCGGACGGCCTCGATCCGCCTGGCGATCTCCTCTTGCTTCATCATCGACTTCAGGCTCCCGCGAGGAATGTCAAGCGGATAAAGGTCACGCGACTGTCGGGTTCGAGCCGGACGATTGCGTCGAGGTCGCGGTATTCGACATCGTCGATGGCGACGAGATAGAGGCCATCGCCAAACCCTTCGAGCGCGACCGCCACGGCCGACTCGACATCGACCCGGGCGGGGGTGCCCAGTTTCGGATCGCGCCCCTCGGCGCCGATCTTGCCGCTCTCGGCGGCGTTGTCGATCTCCCCGGAAGAGAGCACGCGATCGAGCCGTCGTGTCCCCTGACGTTGCTCGAAGGCCCCGACCTCCTGGCGGACCACATGCGTGATCAGGTCGCGCAGGGTGAACGGGCCACCTTCGCCGAAGCCCGCGGGAGGTGGGATCGAATAGT
>CALKTZ010000832.1 GCA_937997355.1 uncultured Planctomycetales bacterium
GGCCTGGGCTTCCTGCGCCTGCCGGGCGAACTGGTCGGCGGCCTGGAAGGTGGTCGTCGCGTCCTGCACGGCGGCAACCTTGGCTTTCAGTTCGGCTTCGCGAGCCGCAAGTTGCGCCACCTGTTCGGCGTTTGCCTTCTCAGCGGCGGCGAAATCTTGAGTCACCTTGGCGATGGGTGCCTGGGCGGCCGTCACCGCAGCCTGCGCCGGGGCCATCTTCTTCTCAATGGTTTCCACTTCGGTTTGGGCGACCGAGAGCGATTGCTTCGTCTGGTCGATCCGAACCGCGATCGGCGCGGGATTCACCACGAGATTCGCGAGCCGTCGGCCATCCTTCACATCCCAGACCCGAATTTCACCCGTCCAATCGACTCCGATCGCCCTGGCTTCGTCCGAAGAAACTACTCCCTCCAGCGCAATGTCGCCAAAGGGTTCGAATTCTCGCTGCTTGGCACCATTGGCGTCCCAGAGGCGGACGTAACGATCTCGTCCGGTCGTGACCAGGCCGCCGGCCTTGGTGAATCGAACCGAGGCCACGCCCCCCCCGTGGGCCGAGATGGTCTTGACGTTGCCGCCATTCTCCATCTCCCAGAGCCGCACGGAACCATCTTCGCTCGACGAGGCAAACACGTTCGAATCGAGCCGCCAGCTAATATCGGTGACCGCCAGGGTATGCCCTCGCAGGTCGTGGAATTCCCGGCCGGTCTGCGCCTCCCAGGCGATCAGGCCGTTGCTCCGGTCGCCGGTCGCGAGGAGCGCGCCATCGGGGCTGAACTCCGCCGCCGTGATCCAGTCGGTGTGCTTCTTCATCTCGAACATCAAGGAGCCGTCGGCCGTGTTGAAGACTCGGACAATCTTCCCGGGGCCGCCGAGGGCAACCTGGCTATGGTCGGGGCTGATGTCGGCCGCGAGGACGGCGTCGTATTCCTTGCCGATCTCGAAGACGCGCTTGCCGTTCTTCACGTCCCAGGCGACCGCCAGGCCGGACTGGCCGCCGCGTCCACCGCCGGCCAGCAGGAGGTCTCCATTGCGGCTGAACCGCAGGGTGTGGATATTGCCTTCGGGGAAGGGCAGGACACCCACCAGATGATTGTCCGTCGTGCGGTAGAGGAGAACCTGCTTGTGCCCTCCCACGGCGATCAGCGGCGACCAGGCAGAACTGGCGAGCGCCACCACGGCACCGTGCTTGGCATTCGGGACGAACGGCTCGGTCGCCAGGTCGACCGGCATCGCGGCAGGGCCGGCCGGTTTGCCGAGCATGGAGGGATCGACCTTGAACTCGAACTTCGGCTTGGCCTTCACATTGGCGACGCTTCCCGACGATTCCAGCGCCCCCCCCTCGATCCATTCGCGGATCATGGCGATTTCCGCGTCGGGGATTTTCGGTGAGTTCGGGGGCATCTTGGGCTCATCGGTCTGCATGATCAGGCCGAGGATCGTGCTCCCCTCCGTGTCGCCCGGCTCGATCACCTTGCCCGAGCCGCCGCCGCGAAGCGCGGTGCTGTAGCTGTCGAGATTCAAGCCACCTTTTTGCTTGTCGCCGTTATGGCAACTGCCGCAACGGTTCCGGAAGATCGCCGAGACGTCGTCGTTGTAGGTGATCTTCTTCTTGGCGTCGGCGGCGAGCCCCGACGTCGCGATGGGCAACGAGCAAATCGCAAAACCCATCAACAGCAAACTCGTGATCTTGGCTCGCATGGCTGCTATTCTCGACTCGAACGGGAGGAAAATGGTCGGCCGTCGTAGGCCATCGAATCGCGGTCTCGCATCGCTCGGAGCGGTTTTATTGGAAAACCGCCCTCGGCACCCTGGCGAACACTTCGGCGTATCGCCGAAACGCCCCACCATTCTAAACGATAAAACCGATGTCGGTCGGCGGGTCCACGTAGTTTCCAAAGATCCAGGCAAGCAAACTCTGCGGTCCCTGCCGGAACATTGAACCGGCGCGGAGATGGGGACGGTGTCGAACCGGAACGCCGTGCCCGTCTCCTTATTAGTGATTGAAGAGGAACTCTCGGCTGTTGAGCAGGGCCCAGAACACGTCTTCGAGGGCCTGGGATTGATTGGCCCCTTCGCCCATGGTCGGCGTGATCTTATCCAGCTCGTCCTTGGCCGGTTTGCGGGCCAGGCATCGGATGTAAAGCTCGGTGACTCGCTCCTCCGGAGTCTTCTTCTCCTTCAAGAGCTTGGCGATCAAGCCCCCTTGCTGGATCTTGGCGTTGACCGTGTCTCCGTTGAGGAGATGAAGCGCTTGAGAGAGCGTGGGTTCCATCTTCACCTCGCACGAGCAGACCGTTTCGCGAGTCGCCCGGCCGAAGGTGGTGAGGAAGTAGGTCGAGCTGGCCCCATCGGCGATCTGAACCGCCCGCGCCCCGAGGGGAAGCCCGGCGAACTTGTCCTTCGTGTCGGTGACGACGCTGATCGAATCGAGCAGGTTTTCCGCCTTGATGCGACGAATCTGGGCGTGGGCGAAATTGCGCTCGTCGGTCGCGTTGCTCTCATTACGCTGGGTCGATCGCTGATAGGTTCGCGAGTTGCAGATGTCTCGAACCAGGGCCTTCAGGTCGTATCGGGTTTCGGTGAACTGTTTTCCCAGGGCTTCGAGCAACTCCGGGTTGGAGGCGGGGTTGCTCACCCTCACGTCGTCAACCTGTTCGATGATGCCGGTCCCCAGGAAATGCGCCCAAACTCGGTTGGCGAACGAACGGGCGAACCAGGGATTTTGCGGCGAGGCGATCCACTTGGCGAGCACGACGCGTCGATCCTTTCCGGCAACATCCGGCGTGTCCCCGCCGAGGAACTTGGGCTTCATGGCCCGGCCGCCGACGGGATGATTCACCTCGCCGCCGCCCGAATTGAAGATGATCGTTTCCCGGTAGTCTTCCCCCCCCTTGCGGCCGACCTGTGAGAAGAAGGCCGCGAAGCCGTAGTAGTCGTCCTGGGTCCAGCGATCGAAGGGGTGATTGTGGCACTGGGCACACTGGATTCGCATCCCCATGAAGACCTGAGCCACGTTCTCCGACATCAGGAGCTGTTCCTGGACCGCCTGGTAGAAGTTGGTCGCCGGATTCTTGAACGTCCCGCCGCTCGCCCCGAGAAGCTCCTGGACGAACTGATCCATCGGCGTATTCTTCGAAAGCTTTTCGACGAGCCAGTTGTAGTAAAGGAACATCCCCTTCTGGCTGATGACGTTCGGGATGGTGCGGATCTGCAAGAGTTCCGCCCACTTGTTCACCCAGAGCTCGGAGAATTCCTTGCGTTCGAGGAGTTCGTCGATCAGCTTGGCCCGCTTGTTCGGCTCCTTGGAGGCCATGAAGCGGTTGTACTCATCGCTGGTCGGCATGACGCCGGTGATGTCGATCGTCACCCGTCGCAGGAAGGTTTCATCGTCGCAGATTCCCGACGGGGCGATCCGCAGCTTCTTGAGCTTGGCCGCGACGAGCTTGTCGATCGCATTCCCCTCGGGTTCCGCCGGGTATTCGAACTTCAGCCCCTTCGGCAGGACGATGAACTGCGAGCCGACGGTGTGGGTTTCGAACCGGGCCATCACGAAGGCTTCGCCA
>CALKTZ010000833.1 GCA_937997355.1 uncultured Planctomycetales bacterium
CGTGTATGTCGTCGACCTGCTGATCTCGCTCGTCGTCTACGCGTGCATCCTCGCGTTCTACAGGATCACCCCCTCCTGGACGGTCGTCTTCATCCCATTCCTGATCGTGCTGACGTTCCTCAGCACGCTGTCGCTGGGGCTGATCATCTCGGCCCTCACCGTGTTCTATCGAGACTTCCGGCACATCGTCCCGTTCATGACCCAGATCCTGCTCTACATGTCGCCGGTGATCATCCCGACCAACCTGTATTCGCACCGGTTCCGCTGGGTCTTCGCCCTCAATCCCATGTTCGGCACGGTCGACGCCTTCCGCGCGGCGATCCTCGGCACCCCTTGCGATTTCCTGTCCCTGGCGGTCTCCACGGCCTCCGCATTGGTGCTGTTCGTGCTCGGGGTCTACTATTTCAGCAGGACCGAGCGCAAATTCGCCGACTTCGCCTGAGCCGACCGGACGAACTCTCGAGTGGACCGAATCACCTGTTCTAAAACATCGATTTGTGAATCATCCTCCATGAGCCAACCTATCATTGTCGCCGAACATGTGACGAAAAATTATCGATTGGCGGGCGGCAAAGCCGCCGCAGGCAATCGCCGATTCATGTCCAACAGCAACCTGACCCTCCGCCAGGCCGTCACCGACGCGCTCCAGAATGCGGCCAACCGCATCAAGAACCGCGGCAAGGAGGTCAATCAGGAAGAGAATCTGTTCCGGGCCCTGCAGGACGTCTCGTTCGAGATCGGGCGAGGCGAGGTGGTCGGCTTCATCGGACGCAACGGCGCCGGCAAATCGACGCTCCTGAAAATCCTGAGCCGGATCGTCGAGCCGACGAGCGGGACGATCCGGCTTCGGGGCCGCGTCGCCTCGCTCCTGGAAGTCGGCACCGGATTCCATCCCGAGCTGACCGGCCGGGAGAACATCTACCTCAACGGCGCGATCCTCGGCATGCGGAAGGCCGAGATCGACCGCAACTTCGACGAGATCGTCGCCTTCTCCGAGGTCGAAAAGTTCCTCGATACGCCGGTCAAACGCTACTCCTCCGGGATGTATGTCCGGCTCGCGTTCGCGGTCGCCGCCCACCTGGAGCCGGAAATCCTGATCATCGATGAGGTGCTGGCGGTCGGCGATTATGCCTTCCAGAAGAAATGCCTGGGCAAGATGCACGACGTGGCGTCGAGTCACGGCCGCACCGTCCTGTTCGTAAGCCACAACATGGGCGCGCTCTCCCAGCTCTGCAACCGGGGGATCTTCCTGGAGAACGGCCAGGTCAAGATGGTCGGCCCGGTGAACGAGGTCATCAAGAACTACATGCGGTCCGGCCTGAACTCGAATACCGCCCAGGTCGAGTTCCCGGACGACCCGGCGAAGCCCTCGCAGTTCGCCTCGGCGGAGATCCGCCACGGCGACGGGAGCCTCGGCTCCGATTTCAGTTGCGACGAACCCGTGATCCTCCGGCTCACCTACACGGTCCGCAGCGCCGTGAGCCACTCGTTCCTCACGCTCTACATCCAGAACCTGGACGGGACGCGGGTCCTCTTCTCGGACATTCGCGACGCCGAGCCGGGGATTGAGGGGCAGCTCACCGAGGGGCAGCACACGTTCGAGGTCGCCATCCCCCCTCGGCTGCTCGCGCCGACGACCTACATGGTCACCATCACCAGCGCAGCCAAGTACGTGGGGGTCATCGATCATCAGCACAATTGCTGCGAATTCACCCTCCGAGACCTGGATTCGCAGAGCGAGAATCGCCCCGGCGTGCTGGGGGTTCGACTCCCCTGGCTCAAGCGGCCCAACGCCGCCCCGGCCCCCGCCGAATCCGATCCGGTGATGTCGTCGAACGGCGATCATTCAGGCCGCTGGTGAGCCCGCCGAGATCAGGGGCGAAACGTGGAGCATGAGCAACGGATGAGTGACATTCTGGCGATCATACCGGCTCGCGGCGGATCGAAGGGAATCCCGCGCAAGAACGTGCGGCCCTTCCTCGGCAAGCCGCTCCTGGCCCACAGCATCGAGCATGCGCGGCAGGCCCCGGCGGTCACGCGCGTCGTGGTCTCGACCGACGACGCCGAGATCGCCGAAATCTCCCGCCAGTATGGCGCCGATGTGGTGATGCGCCCCCTCGAAATCAGCGGCGACACCGCCAGCTCGGAATCGGCCCTCGTCCACGTGCTCGACCACCTTCGGAAGACGGAAAACTACAGGCCGGAACTGGTCGTCTTCCTCCAGGCGACCTCTCCCATCCGCGAGCCGGGGGCCGTCCAGGACGCCATCGAGACCCTCCGTCGCGAAGATGCCGATTCGCTCTTCTCGGCCTCGCCGGTCCACGGCTTCGTCTGGCGGCGTCATCACGGCAAGCTCTCATCCATCACCTACGATCACCTGAATCGGCCCCGCCGCCAGGATATCGGGGAGGACGTGGTCGAGAATGGTTCCATCTACGTCTTCAAGACCGAGATCCTGGAGAAACACAACAACCGCCTCGGCGGGAAGATCGCCGTCTATCCGATGGACCCGCTGGACTCGTTCCAGATCGACGAGCCGGGCGACTTCGAATTGATGGAGCGGGCGGCCGGCGTGAAACGATCTCCGGCCGATCATCCGGACCTCGCCGGCATCCGGCTCCTGGTGCTCGACTTCGACGGCGTCATGACCGATAACCGCGTCCTGGTTTCCCAGGACGGCACCGAGTCCGTGCTGTGCCATCGCGGCGACGGCTGGGGGATCGCCCGGCTCAAGGAGCGGGGCGTCGTGATCATGGTCATCTCGACCGAAACCAATCGGGTGGTCGAGGCGCGTTGCCGCAAGCTGGGACTCGAACACATTCAATCGTGCGACGATAAGTTGACCGAGCTCAAGCGAGTCGCCGAGCGGCTCGGCCTCCGGGCCGATCAAATCGCCTACGTCGGCAACGACGTCAACGATCTGGAATGCATGAATTGGGTCGGGGCCGCGATCGCGGTCGCCGACTCCATGCCCGAAGTCCATCGGGTCGCGAATCTCGTCACGACCAGGCTGGGGGGGTATGGAGCGGTCCGAGAAGTGACGGACTGGCTGATCGCCGCCCTCGACGGTCGGGCTTCTTGAATCCCATGAACGCAGTCGTTGAGAAACCATCTCAAACAAATTGGCTTCCTTGATATCTTTATTTACGGGGATGTTCCGTGTCTCGAAAAGTTAAAATTGGCGACAAATTGGTGGGCGACGGCGAACCCTGTTTCGTGATCGCCGAGATTGGTCTCAACCACAACGGCGACCTCAAGCTCGCCAAGAAGCTGATCGACGCCGCCGCGCTCGCCGGCTGCGACGCCGTCAAATTCCAGAAGCGGACCCCGGAACTCTGCGTCCCCCCCGCGCAACGGAACATCCAGCGCGAGACGCCCTGGGGCGTGATGACGTATCTCGAATATCGTTACCGCGTCGAGTTCGGCGAGGAGGAATACGCCGAGATCGATCGCTACTGCAAGGAGAAGGGGGTCGCCTGGTTCGCGTCATGCTGGGACGAGCCCTCGGTCGACTTCATCGAGAAGTTTTCCCCGGCCTGCTACAAGGTCGCCTCGGCCTCGCTCACCGACATCAAGCTGCTGTCGCACACCGCCGCGACCGGCCGCCCGATCATGATCTCGACCGGCATGTCGACGATGGAGGAGATCGAGAACGGGGCGAAGCAGATCAACCCGGAAAAGCTCCTGATCGCCCACGCCACCAGCACCTATCCGTGCATCCCGGAAGAGCTGAATCTCCGGATGATCGGGACCCTCAAGTCTCGCTTCGATGCCCCGATCGGCTATTCGGGCCATGAAGTCGGCCTGCAGACCACGGTCGCCGCCGTGGCCCTCGGCGCCTGCTTCGTCGAGCGTCATATCACCCTGGACCGCGCCATGTGGGGGAGCGATCAGGCCGCCTCGATCGAGCAGGGCGGTTT
>CALKTZ010000834.1 GCA_937997355.1 uncultured Planctomycetales bacterium
CAAATCCGCGGCGGCCGAAGAGGCCCTGGTCTGGATTACTTCGAAGTCGCCCACCAACGAAATGGATGAGGCGCGAAGCATTCTGAATCGTGATTTCCTGGGGAGTGCCAAGCTCGGTCCGGCCATTTCTCAACAAGGGAACTTATGGCTCTCTCCCGATGCCGAGATTTTTCTACGCGGTGTGCTTGCAAACAGTCCTCATCCAGCCGTGCAAGCTCATGCGGCATTCACGCTCGCCAAATTCCTGAAAAGGCGAGCGAGCATGATTCGAAGTTATCAGCGAGTGGGCGAAGGGGGCGTTCCCCAGGCGCAAAAGGAAGCGATGTTTCGTAATTTTGACCGGGCATACGGGAAAGGTTGGCGGGAACTCCTGATCAAAGCCGATCCCCCATCGATCGATCGCGAGGCGGACGCGTTGTTCGGCCGTGTGACCAGGGATTATGGAGACCTGATCCATGACGATGGCAATGGAAGGCGCGCGGCATTCCGGGACCTTGTTGCCGAATATCTCAAGCGCAAGAAATAAGAAGTGCTCTCGGGAAGAGATCGGGAACCCTGTTTCATCGAGTTTGTGAATACCCAGTTGACCGTTTTTCCTTTTGAATCGGGTGTCCTACTCGATTTTGGCGAGGTGCAGGGGACTGTTTGATTCAGGCACGGAGTGGATCTTACGATGGCTCTTTGAGACAGTGGTTGGCAATCGAATCGTTCGCACGTTCCCGAGGCGGGGCAGACGAACGAGGAGTCCATTCGAGAGGCCAATCCCCGATGCGCTCGCCGATCCCGATCCTCGTCAGCCTGTTCTGTGTTGCCGTTCCGCCGGTTGCCCTTGCCGGTGACGCCCAGGCTGTTCAGGCGTCCAACTCTCCCCTACCGGCTCCCTGGGAGGCCGCCCTGAACCGAATCACCCCCAGCAGCCTGAAGGGGCATGTCTCGTTCCTGGCCTCCGATCTCCTGCAAGGTCGAGGAACCCCCTCGAAGGAATTGGATATCGCGGCCGAATACATCGCGTCGCAATTTCGAGGTGCCGGGCTCGAACCTGTCGGCGATGACGGCTTTTTCCAGACGGCCGAATGGAAGGCCAAGGTGCCCGACCCTGGCGGCTTCGCTTGCGAGTTGAAGATCGACGGCGAGACGATCCGCATCGGCGAAGACCAGATTTCCGGCAGCCTGGGGCGAGTCCTCAAGATCGCGCCGACGGAAATCGTGAAGGTCGACCTGACCGATCCCAATGCCCTTCGGGGGCCGGATTCCGAGAAGATTGCCGGGAAGGTGGTGCTGGCGCGGGTCCCTCATCCGTTCCGGGTCGAGCGGAGTCGCAGGCAGGCCACGAATCAGGATCGCGTCCGCTTTTTCCTGCGAGTCGCCGAGTTGAAACCCGCCCTCGTGGTGAATGTCGCCCCCGATGCGGAAGGGATGACCGGGCTGCGCCAGGATATCTCGCGCGGGAAGAGCCGCCCCCTCCCCCCCGGGCCGCCGGTCCTCACGCTCGATTCAGTGCAGGTTGCAACGCTTTTCGACCGCCTGCCCGTCGGTCCCTGGGACGCCACGTTTTCCATCCGACTCGGCGCGTTGCAGGATCGAACGACCAAGGTCCGGAACGTCGTGGGCCTGCTGCGCGGATCGGACCCCGCTCTGAAAGATTCCTACGTCATCCTCTCGGCGCACTATGACCATCTGGGGGTCGGCCCGCAGAACGCGGCCGGTGACGAGATCTTCAATGGCGCGAATGACGACGCCAGCGGCACGGCTTCGGTCATCAGCATCGCCTCGGCGCTCGGCACGCTCGAAACCCGCCCGAAGCGGAGCGTTCTTTTCATCGCGTTTTACGGCGAGGAATTCGGGATGGTCGGCTCGAAGTATTACACCGCGCACCCGGTCGTCCCGCTCGACAAGACGGTCGCCGCGATCAACCTGGAGCAGGTCGGCCGGACCGACGATTCCGAAGGCCCCCGCGTTTCGGCGGCCACTGTGACGGGCTACGACTTCTCCAATGTCGGGGAGATCCTCCGAGCCGCCGGAGAATTGGTGGGCATCGCCGTGACGAAGCATCCGAAATTCAGCGATCGGTTCTTCTCCGCGAGCGACAATCTTTCCTTCGCCCAGGCCGGAATCCCGGCCCACACGATCAGCGTGGCGTTCATGTTCCCCGATTATCACACCCCCAATGACGGCTGGGAACAGCTCGACTACGCCAACATGGCCAAGGTCGACACGATGGCGGCGGCCGGCCTACTCACGATCGCCAACGATCCGACCCCGCCCCGGTGGGACGAGACCAACCCCAGGACCGAGCCCTATCGCAAGAAGGCGAAGTGAGCTTCCCTGGAAGGCTCAGAATCGCCCCTTCTTCTTGAATTCGGCGTCGATCTCGCGTTCGATCTGGGCGATCTCGGCGTCGGTGAGCAAGGTTTCCTCGGAAGCGGAGAGTTGCTGGATTTCGGGGGAGGCGTCAAGCTCTCCGAAGGCGTCGAGCCAGAACGCGGCCTCTTCCTCGGCGGTGACGGTCGGGATTTTCAGCGGCTTCTTGGGGCGGGGGGGCTTGATGGCGGGCTTCCTTTCGCGTCGATCGTCGATCATGCGCCAGTAGGCGTTGGCCGTCATGATCCCCGCCCTGCGCCGGGTCGCGGCCTGGCGAATCCGGCGGTCGGTCGAGACGACGGTGAGGGTTTTGGGCGTGCCGTGCCTGGCGATCATTTTTTCGATCCGCTCATCCGCGCTCTCGTCCCCGAGGGCGAAGAGGATGTGGATTTCACGATAGAGCGAGTCGAGAGGAAAGTCGGTCGGTCTGGTGTTAGCGTCGAAAACGATCGTCGTCTCGCGGGCCAGCTCCGGCCCGAGGGTATCGGCCAGATCATTCAGGAAGCGGAGACGCGCGCGGCGGAATTGTTCGGGCTGGATTCCCTGGGGAATTCGCCCGCCCGCATGCATCACATTATAACCATCGATCAGCCAACGCATGAGAACCGCCGAAATCTCAACAGCCGAGCATCCTCCTCCTTCTCAATAATGCACGATCGATCAAGGGGATGTCGAAAATTCGGGGTAATTCTCGGATGTTTGCCGTTCGACGGAACAGCCCGAATCGGTGAGTTTTCAGCGATGGTTGGCCTGCTGGATGATCTCCCCCCCGAGCGTGTAGCGGATTTCGCCGCCGACGATGACGGTGTGGGCGCGACCGCGCACATCCCAGCCGCCGAACGGAGTATTTCGGCTCTTGGAACGGAACTTTGCGGGATCGATCGTCCAGCGGGCGTTCGGGTCGATGATGGTCACGTCGGCATCGGCTCCCGGGCCGAGCGTCCCCTTGGGAATCCCCAGGAGTTGTGCGGGGTTGATCGTGAGCTTGCGAATCATCTCGGACCACGTGAGGTGGCCGGGCTCGATCA
>CALKTZ010000835.1 GCA_937997355.1 uncultured Planctomycetales bacterium
GCCGAACGAATTTTGGGCGTCCCGCTAGGTCCCTGAGCCCCTCACCGAACGGACGACTTCTTTCGGCGGACCGCTTGACACCGCGAGGCCGGCGACGGGACACTCAACCCATGCGTCCTTCCGTCGGCGTCGAGGTCCGATCTCATGACGACTCCCCCCCGTCCCCCGGAACCCCCACCCATCCCCGAGGATGAGCCGGGCGACCCGACCCCGGATCTCGAAATCAATCTCGAAGTCGAAACCGATCCGCGCTTCCCCTCCGGCCCTTGGGTCGGCTTCTATCTGATGAAGCCCACCCCCCAGCGCCATCAGATGGAATTGGGGCTCACGTTCCACAAGGGCGTGATGACCGGCGAAGGCCGCGACAAGATCGGCAAGTTCCTGATCCGGGGCAAGTACACCGTCGAGGACGGCAAGTGCTGGTGGACCAAGTCCTACATCGGCCAGCACGACGTCTTCTATCACGGCTATAACGAAGGGAAGGGGATCTGGGGTCTCTGGGAGATCCCTCCCACCTATGATGGCGGCTTCCACATCTGGCCGGTCGCCATGGGAGACCCCACGCAACAGAAGCTTGCCGAGGCGGTCGATCGCCCGGCCGAGGTCGAGCCGCCGGCCGCCTCTGTCGAACTGCCGGCCGAGGTGAAGATCGAGGAGCCGGTCGAGGCGGGGGCACCCGCCTGATCGGAGGCCGTAAAGCCGAAGCGGAAAACGGGACTGACTCGAAGCGAAGCGCCGTGTCTGTCCCATTTTTCCGCGGGCCTCCGCGATCATCCGGGAGACCTTCGGCCGGCGGTTTCGGCGGGATTGTCCGCCGGCACCCGCCGAACGGATTCTCCTCATCACGAACCAGTCCGATCGATCAGCCGGTCCGGAGCGACCACGAGGAGCGTCGGACGGCGAAGGGGGTCTCGCCGTTGAGCCATCGCTTGAGGTCGTCGGCGAGGGCCTGGCAGGAGGCGTAGCGATCTTCGGGCTGCTTGGTCAGGGCCTTGAGGCAGATCGAGGCCAGGGCGCGCGGGACCTGCGGCGCGATGGTCCTCGGCGATGGCGGCTCCTGGTGGATGGCATGGAACAGGACATACGAGGGGGGGCCGCTGAAGGGGGGCTGCCCGCAAAGGAGCTCGTAGAGGACCGCGCCCAGGCTGTACTGATCGCTGGCCGGGATGACGTCGGGCTGTCCCCCCTTGGCCTGCTCGGGGGCCACGTAGGCGGGCGTCCCCAGGATCACCCCCGGCGGCACCGGCATCTCGCCGGAATCGGGCAGGTAGGCGATGCCGAAGTCCATCAGGTGGACCTCCCCCTGTTCGTCGACCCGGACGTTGGCCGGCTTGACGTCGCGGTGGACCACCCCCTGGCCGTGGGCATAGGCGAGGGCTTCCGCCAGGCTCTTCACGATCTCGGCGGCGCGTCGCGGTTGCAGCGCCCCTTCCTCCGCCACCACGTCGGCCAGGGTTCGCCCCTCGACCAGCGCCATCGCGATGTAGGAGACGTTCCCGGTTTGCCCCGCCTCATAGACGGGCACGATCCGGGGGTGCCGCAGACGCGCCAGCGCCTTGGCCTCGGCCAGGAACCGCGCGACGGCATTGGGGGTCTTCACGGCCCCCGGGCGGGGCACCTTCACGGCCACGTCGCGATCGAGCAGGGGGTCGTAGGCGCGGTAGACGGTGGCCTTGGACCCCTCGCCGAGGATGCCGACCACCCGGAACCGCTCGATGCGCGTCAGGCCCGATCCCGAGGCCGCCCCTTCCGCACCGGCGGTGCGATCCGGGTCGCGATCGATCGACGATCCCGAGCCCCAGCGCGACCCGATCCCGAACCGGTTCCAGGAGGCCGCGCTCCCCCCGGAGAAGGGGGGGATGTACACGCCGCTGACATCTTCATCATCGTCGTCGAAATCGAAATCCAGCTCGGTGATCGGTCCCCCCGCGCTGCCGGCCCCCGGTCGATTCCGCCCATAGCCCCCCGCGCCGGCGGGCACGGAGACGGAAACCGAAACGGCCCCGGCCGCCGTCTCCTCCGAGCCGCCGTAGATCCGGCCGATCCCGCTCCGGACCCGGTCGAGCCCCGCGCGGCCGGTCTTCTCCGCCGGGGCGAACGCGCCGATCAGCACCTCGCCGCTCCCCGCGCCATTGTCCAGCAGCGAGGATTCCCAGGTGGAGAGCAGGACCGGATGGTTCCACGCCGCCGAGGCGCAGGCCGCGAGCGAGGCGACCGCCGCCGCCGATCGCGACGCCTTCTCCGCCGAGGCATGCGCCCCGAGGTCCGGGGTGTGAATGGCCGGAACCCCCGAGGACGACGGGAGCTTCGTCCGGCATCGCGGACAACGAAAGACCCGGCCGAGCGGATCATCCCCGAGTTGCGTTGAGTGACCACACTCCGCGTTGGGACAACGAACCACCAATGCCATCACACCCCTCCGCCTTGCATCCATGCCAGAGTTGTCGGACCCAGTGTTGCGGCAAGCCCTCAAACGCGATCCAGTGCGTTACCGGGTTTCCCCCCATTCGTTGGGGTGAACCCGGCTCGGCTTAGCTCACTCTGGCTGAGGGTCGGCAAGGAAGCTCATTTCAACATGAGATCAATCAAATCGAGATGATTGACTCTCACGCATACCCGCGATGTTCGACCATTGTGAGCTAAGCAAGATGGGCAGACGGCGATCTTTTAATCGATCACTTCACGGAGAACTATAACCAAGGCCCCACAATACGCAAGCCGAACTCCGACGGATTCCGCGGATTTTTCCCGCCGTCCCGGCCCAATCGATACGCACTACAAAACTCTCCCAGATGCCTCATTCTGGCCTCAAACGAGACCTTACGGGGCCGAAGTCGGACCATCGCTCACCGAATGGAAAAAACACGTTCAATCTTTTCGCATCAATCCTTCACCGAGCGGGCGCGAATCGGCGATCCGGGGGGTCCAAAAAAGGGGCCGAAACCTGGTAAAATCTCCGATCGAAAGTGGGTGAGATCCTCACCCCGCGCCGGCACTCGATCCGAAATCTCTCTGAATTCGCAATCAATATGACGACAAACATCCTGGATGAGATCGTGGAATCGAAGCGGCGGGAAGTGGCCGCGGGGCGGCGCCGGATGCCGATCGAGGAGCTCGAGGCCCAGGCCGCCGAGGCCCCCCCTGTGCGCGATTTCCGCGCGGCGCTGGCCGGCTCCCCCATCCAGCTCATCGCCGAGGTCAAGAAGGCGAGCCCTTCGGCCAAGGTGATCCGGGCCGATTTCGATCCCGTCGGCATTGCCCGAACCTATCAGGCCCATGGCGCCGCGTGCATCAGCGTCCTCACCGATGTTCCTTATTTCCAGGGACACCTCTCGTATCTGGCGCGGGTGCGGGCCTCGGTGGCGATCCCGCTCTTGCGCAAGGATTTCCTGATCGACGAATATCAGGTCGTCGAGGCCCGGCTCGCCGGGGCCGACGCGATCCTGCTGATCGCCGAGATCCTCGACGACGCCACCATGGCCCGCCTGCTGGAACGGGCCCGGGGGCTCGGCATGGCGGCCCTGGTCGAGTTCCACGACGAGGCCAACCTCCCCCGCGTCCTGGCCTCCGGGGCCGACCTCGTGGGGGTGAACAATCGCGACCTCACCCGGTTCGTGACCGACCTCGATCAGACCCTCCGGCTCCGAGACCGAATTCCCTCCGACATCTTGCTGGTGAGCGAGAGCGGCATCCGGACCCGGGCCGACGTGGAGCGCCTGGAAGCCGCCGGGGTCTCGGCGATCCTGGTCGGCGAACACCTCATGCGGGCCGACGACATCGGCCTGGCCGTCGAACGTCTCCTGGGACTCACCCCGGAACCGGCCGCCACATCCGGCACCGACGTCAAATCCGACGCCTCGATCCCCGATTCGAAAGCCTGACCGTTCCCGATTTGGGTTCGTTTCGCAGAAACGGACCTCCTCAACACCCACGATTTGGGTTCGTTTCGCAGAAACGGACCTCCTCAACACCCACGATTTGGGTTCGTTTCGCAGAAACGGACCTCCTCAACACCCACGATTTGGGTTC
>CALKTZ010000836.1 GCA_937997355.1 uncultured Planctomycetales bacterium
GCTCCACGTTCCGCCCCGCCGCCCGCAAGATCCCCAGGAATTCCTCCGGCGGGAGCAGCCCCGAGCACGAGCAGGTGACGAGCAGCCCCCCCGGCTCCACGAGCCGAAGCGCCAGGCAGTTGAGGTCGAAGTATTTCCGCTTGCCGAGCGAGACTTCCTCGCGGTCGCTGATGAGCTTCGCCGGGTCGAGGACCACGACGCCGAATTGCCGTCGATTTTGGACCATCTGCCGCATGTAGCCGAAGGCGTCGGCGTGGACCACGTCGAGCCGGACCTGGTTGGCGTTTCCGTTGTCGCGGGCGGCGGCGACCGCCTTCTCGTCGAGGTCGACGCAGGTCACCTCCTTCGCCTTGCCGCCGACCAGGGCGTTCAGCCCGAAGCCCCCCGTATAGCAGCAGAGGTCGAGGACCGTCCTGCCGGCCGACAGCTCGGCCAGCCGCTTGCGATTGTCCCGCTGGTCGCAGAAGAAGCCCGTCTTGTGCCCCTCGTCGAACCGGATCCGGTAGCGGATTCCGTGCTCCTCGATCGTCACCCGGGGGGGAAGCCCCGGCGTGGCGGCTGGACGACCGGGGAAGGCTTCCAGCGCGGCGATCCGCTCGTCCACCCGCACCCGGGCGTGCTTCGTCCCCAATCGCTCGGCGCAAAGTTCGAGGATCGGCCCGATCCGCTGGTACATCCCCAGGCTGAACACCTCGGCCGAGAGGACGTCGTCGAACCGGTCGACGATCAGGCCGCTCAGGCCGTCTCCCTCGGCGTGGATGACCCGATAGGCGTTCGTCTCCCTGTCCAGATTCAGGAATTTGGTCCGGAGGTCGATCGCCTCGCCGATCTTCCTCCGCCAGAATTCGGCCCCTGGCGGCTCGGCCTCGCGGCTCACGACGCGCAAGGTGATCCGCGATCGGGGATTGTACAGGCCGAAGCCGATCGGGTTCCGCTCGCGGTCGACGATCCGGACGAGGTCGCCGGGAATCGCCGGGACGTCGCCGACCGGGCCGACGACCATCTTCTGATAGATGAACGGATGACTTCCGGCCGACCGGATCACCACCGTGGGGAGTGCCGATTCGGGTTCGAGGCTCCGGTTGGGGAGCGGAGCAGGGGGCGGGACGATGGGGGCGATGCGCGGGCGAGACAAGCGGGCCATGTTTCTCGGAGGCTCGGGAGGATGAGTTCCAAAAGGAGGATTTTCCGATAGACTATACCCGAATCGGCCCGTTTCTCCGAATCCAATTCGCGAGGCTTTCCCGCCATGTCCATGGACGCCGAGCCCGAGGTTGAAGTCACGGTCGCCGTCGCCGTCGAAACCGACGAGGAAACGGATCACGCGAAGAAGACCAAACGGCTCCCCCCATACAACGTGATCATCCTGAACGACGAGGACCACACCTTCCCCTACGTGATCGAGCTGTTGATGCGGCTCTTCGCCCACCCACTTCCCAAGGCCAAGGAGCTGACCTGGCGCATCCACAACGCGGGCCGGGCCATCGTCTACACCACCCACAAGGAGAAGGCCGAGCTGAAGCGCGACCAAGTGCTGGCCTACGGCGCGGACCCTTATGCCTCGGTCGAATCCCTCGGCCCGCTCCGCTGCTACATCGAGCCTGCGGTCTCGGAGTAGAGCGGTTCACGGTCGGCTCGCGAAAAATGGGACAGGCACGTCACTCCGTTCCGAGCCAGTCCCGTTTTCGCTTT
>CALKTZ010000837.1 GCA_937997355.1 uncultured Planctomycetales bacterium
TCTCCCCAGCCTCTCCCCTCCCCCTTTCGGCCACATTCGGCCGGGCCAAGAACGTGATTTTCCTCTGGCTCCAGGGGGGGCCGCCGCAGCATGAAACGTTCGACCCCAAGCCGGACGCGCCCGCCGAGATTCGCGGCCCGTTCTCGCCCATCGCCACCAACGTTCCCGGAATCGACTTCTCCGAGCTGCTGCCTCGAACCGCTCGCATCGCCGACAAACTCGCCGTCGTCCGCTCGATCTCAACGGACAATAATCTTCACGACGCCAGCGGCTACTGGATCCTCACCGGCTACAAATACAACGGCGTCGAGTCTCGGCGGATCAGCCCCACGGATTGGCCGTACCTGGGCTCGATCGTCAAGATGCTCAAGCCGAGCGATCGCATTCCGGCCCTCAGCTCGGTCTGGCTTCCCGACGTGATGCGGCTCAACGACAATGTTCAACCGGCCGGGCAAACCGCCGGCTTCCTCGGCAAACGATGGGACCCTGATCGGTTCTTCGGCGATCCCGCCGATCCCAACTACCGGGTCGACGGCCTGGCCCTTCCCGACGACGTACCGCCGTTGCGGCTGGAGAGCCGCCGCAACCTGCTCGGCCAGGTTGACGCCCACATCCGGAAGCTCGAACGAAATGGTCCGCTCGATCTCTATGACCAGCAGGCGCACCAGGCATACAGCCTGCTCACGTCTGGAGCGGCGCGATCGGCCTTCGACCTCAAGCAGGAACCTTCCAGAATCCTCGAAGAATACGGTCCCGGCAGTTGGGCTCGCTGCCTGATTTTGGCCCGTCGACTCGTCGAGGCGGGGGCGCGGCTGGCGAGAAGGGGGATACGGCCGTCACCAATCCCCTTTGGGATACCCACACGCAAAACGCTGAACGGCTCCAGAACGTCCTCTGCCCGCAGTTCGATGTCGGCTTCACCGCACTCGTCAACGATCTCGACCGCCGGGGGTTGCTCGACGAGACCCTTGTCGTCGCGATCGGCGAATTCGGCCGCTCTCCCAAGATCAACCGCGACGGCGGACGCGATCACTGGGGCCATGTTTTCAGCTTCGCGATGGCCGGCGCGGGAATCGCCTCGGCGCAAGCTTACGGTTCCAGCGACAAACGGGGGGCCTACGCGAATACCAACCGCATGGAGCCACAAGACCTCACCGCGACGATCTTTCACCTCCTCGGCATCAGCCACGAATCCACATTCATCGACCCGGTCGGCCGCCCGCTCCTCATCACCCAGGGGACACCGATCGTCACCATCCTTGGCAACGCGCCGGCCACCCAGAACCGCCAGGAAGCCGGCGGTAGCCTGGCCCTGGTCCCGGTCTACAACGAAAGCCTGCTGCTGGATACAAACTTCGCACAAGCAACCACAATTCAGACGGTCAGCCCGGGTCGCAGAATCCAGGGCTGGCAGCGATCAAATGCCACGTCCAGCGGGTTTGCGGTTCAACTAGAAAAGGGGGAGGTTCGGATTGGCCTCCGGGGAAATGTGCCTCTGCCCGCGTCGGCTTCCGCCCCCGCGTTCCTCGCCCAAGAGATCCGAAACCCTCGCGCCGGCGGATTCAAATTCTCCGCCTGGATGGCCGGTGGCGGCAACTCCGCCGAGGCATGGGATGCCTTCCTGGAACAGCATCGCTGCCGCCTTGTCATCTTCGGCTACACGAATCTCGGCAAGGATCCAACTCCCGGCAAAACCATCGAGTTCGCCTCGACCGCATTTCGACCTTCGTTCGCGGAGCAACCGCAACGGTTTTCCGTCTCGGTTCGGCTGCGTAGCCAGGACGACGGCGCCTTGGAACTTAATAAAGGAGTCGGCGTGGCGGTCGTGGTTGAGCCAATCGCGTCCAGCACGTCAACCGCACCTCCGCCGTCGAATGCGGGGTTCCTGAGAATCAGCCGAGTCGAGCTCGACTTTAATCCCCGACCGCGTAATGACGACGTCGTCGTCTAACGCGGACGGACTCTCCCTCTGGTTCGATGAAACCTCACGAACGAACACCAAACCACGAAAGATGGCATATCTGTGGTTGTACGCCTCGAACTTGAGAAATTTTTGATAATTCACGCCTGAAGCCGCACAGTCTGGGTTGACCCTTCCGGCGAATCGCGTTAGAACCCTCGCTGACACGTCTTGAATCCACACCATTTGATCGACACCTTTACCCGAAATCTCTCAGGCGACCGGGCTCGATGGCGAGCGGTCTACCCGCATCGGGCTCGATGGCTTGGAGCCATGGACTGAGCGGAAAAGGCCAGTTCGCCGGTGCGACCCCGTCGAGACCCCAAGGAAGGGCGTCGTGATCACACAGGTCATTCACCAAACCCGAGTTCAGCCCCGACGGAGCCGCCCCGGAGCCCTGGCGATGAGCCTCGGCTTTGGCGTAGGCCTGTATTTGGGATTGGGCATGGCGTTGGGAACGGGGACCGAGGCCCGGGCCGCCAAGATGAACGCGGCCATGACCAACGCTCCCTTGAAATATCCAACCTATCTCAACGGCAACGGCAAGGTCCTGTCGGGGAGCAGTTCCACGCACGCCTTGGCCGCCAAGGATAAATCCAAGGCTGCCTACGTCGCGTTCAAACTCGAGGACGGAGCCGCGGTTTCCAGGTCGATTCCGATGATGCGGACTCGATCACCCGTCGGCTCGGATGCACGGCAGGCGATCGCCTCGGTCACCTCCGGGGTCGGCTCGATCGCGGTTCGTACGCAGAAAGGGCTCTTTCTGGTCAACAGCTATCGCCCTAAGCTGGCCATTCCGAAACACAAAGTCGCCGTGAATCACAAGGGGGCCGCAGGGAATCGCAAGGTTTCAACCTCTCATATCGCCGTGAAGGCGAAGACGCAAAAGATGGCAAAAAACACGGCGAAAACCGCCGCGCAACACATTACCGGAGCCAAGGCGTCCACCGCCAAGGCGGGCGGATCGAAGAGTGTTCAAAGCGTGAAAACCGCTTTGAACCCCAAAACCGCACAGTCCAAACCGGAAGCTTCACCTCTGCACAACCTCCTCAAGCTGAACTCTCCTCAGCCCACGGCGACCACGCACTCGGATACCGGGGAAGCACTCCCCCCCGCGTTGCAGGTCACAACATCGAGTCCAGCGATCACCGCGGCCATGAGTTTGGCCCCGTCGGTGGTCCTCGAAACTCCCGTTCCCGAGCCGGGAACACTGGCCTTTGCCGGACTCGTCATCGCCGGCGCCGTCGCCCGCGAGGGATTACGCCGGCGGAAATCTGCTCGCCACGCCTGATCGGGAAGCAGGCCGGACCTCCGAGAAAGAGACCCGGCTCAACTCAACAGAGCATCTCTCGGAGTCCTCACCGTTATCCGATATGAACGCGTTCCCTGGCCGTGCTGCCTCATCCAGACGAAATACACCGATTACACGGACGAGCAACGCGTCCACGGCACAATCGGCTCAAAGTTCAAGCCGCTCGGTTGACGAATCCTTCGTGGAAGGATCGACGGGTCGCAAGAGAACCGGACGATCGTTGACACGTCGCGAAGCCCGTCACCACCGAGGCCCGATCGCATGGACGCATTCCACCTTCGGGAACCGGTCAGCGCCTTGAGCCACGGCCTGGGAATGGTTCTGGCTTTGGCCGCGACCTGGATGCTGATGTCCCGTCTTCAGTCGAATCGCTCCTCCGAAGGGATTTACCATCGAGGCAAGGTCATCACCCTGTTCCTCTTCGGCGCCTGCCTCACATTCTGTTACGGTGCCAGCGGGATTTTCCACGCCCTCCCCATTCCCCCCGGCTCTGGAAACGTTTTTCATCGCCTGGACCACGTCGGCATCTATTTGTTGATCGCGGGAACCTACACTCCTGTCGCATGGAGCATGATGCGCGGGGGCTGGCGCAGCGGTACCCTAACCATTGTTTGGCTCTTCGCCATGATCTGCGCCGTGAGGGTTTGGCTCGGGGGTCTACTGCCGATCTGGATCTCGACCGTAATCTACATGACGATGGGTTGGGCCGCCCTGGGCTGCTATCGAGATCTGATGAGCCGTCACTCGCAGAGGATTCTCTACCCGCTACCACTCGGGGGGATCTTCTATAGCATGGGGGCGATCATCAACCTTTCCGGATGGCCGGCCATCGCGCCTGGAGTATTCGGCGCTCACGAGCTATTTCACTTCTTCGTGCTCGCGGGCAGCGGCTGGCACTTCTATTTCATGCATGAAGTCGTGATCTTCGCCGAGAATCCCGCGAATTCACAAGCAACTTCGCTCAAATTCAGCTCGTCACCGATCCCGGTTCCCAAGCTTCTCCGACGGAAGCGAGAACGCCTCAATCAAGTCAATCGAGAACAGCCTTGAGCCTGGCAATCAATTCGGCTCTCGGTGCGATCAATTCGGCCTTGCCGAAGCCCGGCAAGGCTCCCAATTCCTCGGCCTGGAGCCGAACGTCCGCATAATTGCTCACGAGCATGACCGGGGTTTTCGCAATCTTCGGCTCGGCTTCGTTCTTCATCGCCCGAATCAATTCCAACCCCATGCTTCCGTCGGCATCAAAGACGCGGTTGACAAGTGCCAAAGCAAAAGAATCCTCGCGTAGCGCCCGCAACGCCTCGTCGAGCGTATCGGCGACTTCCACATGAGCGCCGAACGTTCGTTTGAAGAACAGCGAGATATTGTGATTATCGTAACCACACTGCCCCACGCTCAGCACACGGGGGACTCGCTTTGGAATCACATGTCGCGTCATCACCGGTGCCTTCTCAATCCAATAGACGGTCCTCGTATCTTATTTTAGGTAGAAGTCAATAGAGAGAAATGAGCGATACCGGCACGACGGACAGCCCAATAAAACAGAAAACTCGATAAAACGTTCAACTAAATGCTTAGAATCGCCTGACATTTGCGCAATTTTTATTTTTTTAAGGAATTTTTTACTCCTTGGCAAATAAGAACTTATTGCAATAAATCGCCCACATTCTACTTTCTGCCCACACCTCAATGTCCCCGCGTACATCAGATTCAATCATGCGACCTGAGAAGCTTGTAAGGGGGACGAGCAATGACGACAAATTCGACAACAGAAACGATTGAACGAATTACAATCAAACAGCAGAACATTTCGAAAGTGGAGAGAAGGTCGCGTTGTGCCCCGATCGAGGGGTCGAAATTACCGGACGAAGTCTTGGAATCGATTTGGTTGGATGAAATCCGCGAAGGGGCCAATATCCGCTCGATCGCTCGGCGCGAGAAATTGAGCGTTCGACGGGTGCAGATGGGAGTGACGCGGGCCCGCCTGCGTGAGATGGCCAAAATCCGAAGGCGAAGCTTGAATTCAGCCAAAGTAAGTTCAAATCAGAATGAATCCGGATTGAAGGCCGATGCCAAGATTCTGCCTCGCCTGGTTCCGCTCTTTCCGATTGGCTCCTTCACCCCCGGCTCAAGCTGCGGTCATCGGCATCCGATCCGCGCCGGCTCCGTCTTTTGCTGCATGGTCTGTCATGCGTCGGGGATGGACGACCACCCAGAATTGAAGCGAGACCCGAAGACGGACCCGGCTCCGGAATTGAAACCATCCGCTCCACCTCGACAAGCCACCCGTCGGCTGTACGGAAAGGATTCCGCAAACGCCGTCGCGGACGAAACTCGCAAGGCGAGGCGCAAGCGTCGGAATGACGCGAAGGCAACCACGACGGCCATCATGGCGGACTGATCCAAATCGACTCACACGCAGGCAGCATGGAAGCCTGCCCGACTCCGCCAG
>CALKTZ010000838.1 GCA_937997355.1 uncultured Planctomycetales bacterium
AGGGTAAGGTCCGGAGCGATCGTCAGCGCACTCGTGAAATTCTTCGCAGCATCCTCGAATGAGCCTGCTTCCAACTGGCACATGGCGAGGTCCAATTCCCAGCTACCTTGCTGGTTGATCGAATTGGGAATGGCCAGATCGGCGTCCGCGACGGCCATGGCTTCACCACGCAGCATGGCCTGGGCAGCGACGATCACCCTCATGCTTCGTTCTTGTCGAAGGCTGGGGATGGCGCGATCCTGCCAGAGTGTGATCGCGGAGAGATAATTCCCCATCAGGAGATGGACCAGGCCTTGCCGCAGGGCGGAGGTTGCCGGATCACTCCCGAGGTTCGGATCGGTGAGTGGGGAACTGCCGATCAGGTCGAAGGCCTTGTCCGGCTGTCCCGTGCCGCAGTAGAGATCGATCAATTGGGGCCGAACGACCGCCGGGCTGAGGTTGGTCCGCTCGGCCTCTTCGAGTTGAAGGATCGCCATGCCCGGTGCGCCCTGATTCATGGCGAATCTTGCCTGATCGATGGCGTTCGCTTGCTGGTCGATCTGGAGGGTCGTGACTGCCTCCTCGATCTGCTTCACGCGTTCGTCAAGCTGTTCGAATTGCTGCCCGAAGAACGACTTGCGGTCTTGCGGAATACTTTCGTCCGAAGCGTACAGATCCAGGATTACCCGGAGGCGATCTCGTGCCAGGTCGAAAAAGTTCGAGCTGAGATAGAGTTGATAGAGCTCGCTGTTCAACTCCATGAGCTCAAGCCGTTCGGGAGTCGTTCGGGGGGGCGGGGACGTCTTGATCGCGAAGTTGAGCGAGGTGACTCGCTGCCGGTAGCGATTGGCGAGTGCTCGCGTATTCGGCTGAATCGTGCCGAGCCTGGCGCGATTTTCCGGCGTCAGGGGAATCCCCGCGAGGAGCGCGGACTCCTGAAGCATCAGGAATTGGTAGGCTTTCGCGAGGATGCGATAGGCCGTCCAATCATCGGGGTCGCGCGACAGGGCCTGGCGCGCTTCCTGGATCGCGAGGAAGCAGCGAGCGGGCTCGGGAATGGCGAACGATTGATCGGCTTGAGTGCCTCCATAGAGCCATCGCCGAGCGGCCTCGGTGCGCCATTGGGGCTTCGCGAACAATCGATTCTGGAAGATTTGATCGAGCCAGGTTGTTTCGGTCGGCGTTCGCTGGAAGCCGACGAACGGACGCTTCACGCGATATGCCAACTGCTCGGGTTCAAGCCGATTCGCCTTGAAGAAGGCCAGATCGTCCCCTTGAGAATCCGATCGCCCGAACATCACAACCCGCCCATCATCATAGAAGGGGATCCAGTTCGGGCTGGCCATCAGCTTCTTGTAGGTGTTGGTGGAGAGCGGATATTCGATCATCACAACGTTGATATCGTCCTTGTCGAGTTCGGGCTTCCAGGCATCAACGTCGTCGTCTCTCAGGGCGAGGCGGATCTTCTGGAATCGATCGAGCAGCTCGTTGGTGAAGAAATTCGGGCGGCCGTCGATGAACGTCTTCCTCCGATCGGAGGATTTCCAGATGATCGCATCCCCCTGGCTGAACGTGGTGTTGAGGACATTGCCCTTCAGCCCCGCGCGATTCAATTCCTCGGCGGAGTCGAAGGCAAAGTCATCGGCCCGAAATCCGAAGCCGAAGACCGGGGCGATCTCCGAGTTCTTGTAGCCGGTGATAGCCTTGCCGACCATCAAGAACACCAACGTCAGCGTGACCAGGCGGCCTCCGGTCGACCAGAGAGTCCAGCCCATTCCGAGTTTGCCCTCGGTTCCGAATTTCTCCTGGTACCACTCCTGGCCATTCAGCGCGAGGGTCGCGGCGAAGAGGATGGCAAACTCGGGGATATAACGGAGCAGAAAGACTCCGAACCCGACCGAGGTGAGGAATGAGAGAAGCCGGCTCCACTTGAATCGACTTCGGTTCAGCACGAAAGAGCCGAGCCCGATCGCGACGAGCACGACATAAAACGAGGCGAGAATGTGCCAATCGCCATTGCGATCTCGCATGGCCTTGTTGAGGAATGAAATCTGGTCGAAAGTCTGGATCGCGCCGCTTGAAGAGAAGACCTGAAGAATCGGGGAGAAGGCCGCGCCGAAGATTCGATGGATCGACGGATTGACGAGACAAACGGCGATGCAAATCCCCAGGATCGACAAGGTCAGCCCAACGTTTTGAACCGGCCTGGCCTGGTCCGCTTCCACCGACTCGCGGGGTCGGGCCTTATTGGTGACGACCGGTGCCGAGCGGGTCGCTCGGCGAGCATCGATCGCATGCCCGATCACGCTACTGCCCAGGATAAACAGGCCGTACAAGAACGACTCATCCACGTTGGCCCAGATGAGGAAAAGGGGGATCAGTAGGTAGAGCGCGCGGCGAGCATCGAGGTTGAATGCCAGATACAGCAGATAGATCTCGGCGGCCAGGAGGAGAAGTCCCCAACTCGCCGGGGCGATGGTCGCCGGGCGGGCGATTCCCCC
>CALKTZ010000839.1 GCA_937997355.1 uncultured Planctomycetales bacterium
TCGCCCGCGAAGAAGGGATGCTCTGCGGCATCTCGTGCGGCGCCGCCGTGGCGGGCGCCGTCGAAGTCGCCAAGCGGCCGGAAAATGCCGGGAAACTGATCGTGGTGGTCCTCCCGGACCTGGGCGAGCACTACCTCTCCACGCCGCTCTTCCCCGAGTGAGCCCGGCCTGAAAACGAAGCGAGGCGGCGGTAGAGACGATGTCGGAGCAGCCGAAAGTCCTCGAAATTCCCCGGAATCATGTCGAGGCGATGGTCGAGCACTGCCAGCGGGAATCCCCGCTGGAGTGCTGCGGACTCCTCGGGGGAATTGGGAGTCGGGTCTCCTCGTTTCACCCGTTGCGCAATGCCGCCGCGAGTGAAACGCGCTACGACGCCGATCCGCGCGATCTGATTGACGCCGTCGTCTCGCTCCGAGAACGGAAGGCCGAGATCCTGGCGATTTACCACTCGCACCCGCGCTGGGAGGCCGTCCCGAGCCGGACCGACCTGGCGGAGAATCACTACGGCGAGGTTCCCCGGATCATCGTTTCCCTGTTGGGGGATTCTCCCACGATACGGATCTGGAGGTTGGATCCGGATTCGTATCGGGAACTGCCCTGGCGGATCGTCGACTCCGACTCGACCGGAGCGGGAGCGGAACGGGCGTCGCGGTGAGCGGTCTCGACAGGCTTGCGGTTGCAAATCGCCTCGCCCGCCGCATACACTACCTCACCTGCCGTCAAGACCGAGGACCAAACCCGATCAGAACTTCCGTCCGGCGTCGCGTCCGCTTGAGTCCGGTCTGGGCAGGAAACGCAAGGCGCGCGAATGGGGCGGAAATGACTCGATGGCTCGTTCCATGGACCTTACTCTCGTCATCTTCAAGCCGGACTGCGTGCAACGTCGCCTCGTCGGCCAAATCCTCCAACGCTTCGAAGCCAAAGGTCTCCGGATCGCGGCGCTCAAGACGCTCCAGGTCGATCGCAGCCTGGGCGAGAAGCATTATGCCGAGCACCACGGCAAACCCTTCTTCGAGGGACTGATCGACTTCATCACCGGCGGCCCCGTGGTGGTCGGCGTCCTGGAAGGGAATGAAGCCATCGCCGTCGTCCGTTCGATGCTGGGGGCGACCAACGGGACGGCGGCGGCCCCCGGGACGGTGCGAGGCGATTTCTCGATCAGCAAGCAGAACAACCTCATCCACGGCAGCGACAGCCCCGAATCGGCCAAGCGGGAAATCGCCCTCTGGTTCAAGCCCGAGGAGGTTCTCGATTATTCCCTCGCCGGTCATGAGTGGGTCTTCGGCGGAGCCTGATCGATCGGTCCTTCGTGCAGTAAAGTCGGTGAGGCTCATGTCCAGCGGTCGTCCCACCAAGAATCCGTTCTTCACGAACCCGTTCTTCATGGTCCTGCTGGTCGTGAGCCTCCTGTTCGTTTTCACGGCACTCGGATATCTCGTGTGCCCCTATGCGCTCGAAAAGGCGCCCGCCGAGAGTCCATCGCGACGCTTCGCCATGTGGCTTGACGCCAAGGGACCGCTCCTCCTTACGATCGAGTTCGTCGTGATGCTCGCGTCGGCGGTCGCGGCCATGGCGACCGACGACTGGTTCTCCAGGCCCGGCCCTTCCGGACATTCATAAAAAGGAATTGATGGGGGACAGCCACGATGGCGTCAAACAGCCTCGCCGCGGAAGCCGCCCGCCTCAGGACCGAGCTCAATCGGCACAATCGGCTCTATTATCTCGAAGCCGCTCCGGAGATCAGCGATCGGGAATACGATCGTCTGATGGCGCGTCTCCAGGAAATCGAGGCGGGACACCCGGAATTGCTGGTCCCCGACAGCCCCACCCAGCGCGTCGGCGGCGAGCCCCTCTCCGAATTCACGACCGTCGTCCACTCCGTGCCGATGCTGTCGATCGACAATACGTACAGCTATGGCGAGGTTCGCGAGTGGGATGCCCGAGTCCGACGCGGCCTCAACCCCGGCGAACCCGTCCGTTACGTCGTCGAGCTCAAGGTCGACGGCGTGGCCGTCTCGCTTCGCTACGAGAATGGCAAGCTCGCCCTGGGCTCGACCCGGGGGGACGGCGAACGCGGGGATGATGTGACCGCCAATCTCCGCACCGTCCGCGATATCCCGCTCGTGCTCGGGGACCACCCTCCATCCGTTTTGGAGGTCCGCGGCGAGGTCTTCATGACCAATGCGGAACTCGCCCGCCTCAATGAGATCCGACTGGCCAATGGCGAGAAGCCGTTTGAAAACCCGCGCAACTCGACCGCCGGATCGCTCAAGCTCTTGAATCCGAAAATCTGCGGCCAGCGGCGGCTCAGGTTCGTCTCGCACGGACTCGGAGAATCGCGCGGCCTTGAGGAAGCATCGTATTCCGCGACCGTCGCCAAACTCCGAGCCTGGGGCGTTCCGGTAACGCCGTTCCTGGAAGTCTTCGATTCGATCGAGGCGGTGATCGAGTATGCCCAATCATGGTCGACCCGGCGTAACACGCTCGACTTCCAGACCGACGGCCTGGTGATCAAGGTCGACGATCTCTTGCAGCGGCAGCGGCTGGGGTCGCGGAGCAAGAGCCCTCGCTGGACGATCGCCTTCAAGTTCGAGGCCGAGCAGGCGATCACCAAGATCGTCCACATCGGCATCCAGGTCGGCAAGACCGGGAAGCTGACGCCGGTCGCCGATTTGACGCCGGTCCGCCTGGCGGGGACGACCGTCAAGCGGGCGACGTTGCACAACGCCGACGAGATCGCCCGCAAGGACATCCGCGAAGGGGACACGGTCGTCATCCAGAAGGCCGGCGAGATCATCCCCCAGGTCGTCCGCGTGGAGACCGAGGCCCGCGACGGGACCGAGGTTCCCTTCGTCTTCCCGACGCATTGCCCCAGTTGCGGTGCCCCCGTCGTCCGGGTGGAAGGGGAGGTGGATTATCGTTGCTCGAACCCGCCGTCCGCCTGCACGACCCAGCTCAAGACGCGTATCCGGAATTTCGCCCATCGCGATGCGCTCGACATCGACGGCCTGGGGATCAAGCTGATCGATCAGCTCGTCGACAAGCAGCTCGTCCGGAGCCTGGCCGATCTCTATCGACTGGACGAAGCCACGCTCGCGGAACTCGAACGCATGGGGGAGAAATCCGCCCAGAATCTGCTGGCATCGCTGGAAGCCAGCAAGCACCGCACGCTCGACCGCTTCCTTACCGGCCTCACGATCCGCCATGTGGGGACGCGCATGTCCGAGGTCCTCGCCGCCCGCTTCTCCACGCTGGAGGCCCTGCGGTCCGCTTCACTCGCGGACCTGGAAGGGGTTCCGGAGATCGGCCCCGTGGTCGCCGCGAGCTTGCACGATTTCCTCCGAGATCCGGACAACGTCCTCCTTCTTGACGATCTCCTGGCCGTGGGCGTGGCGCCCAAACCCCTTGAGCTTCCCGATGCCTCGTCCGGCAGGCTCCCTTTTGCGGGCAAGACCTTCGTGCTGACCGGCACCCTCCCCAAGCGGAGCCGGCCGGAAGCCGAGGCGATCATCAAGCAGCTCGGCGGCAAGACGAGCGGCTCGGTGTCGAAGGCCACGGCGTATGTCCTGGCCGGCGAGGATGCCGGCAGCAAGCTCGAAAAGGCCAGGCAACACGGCGTGACGATCATCGACGAGGTCGAATTCGAACGGATGGCCGGGATTTCGTGAGATTGCCCAAGGGGTTTGGGCGGATCGAGTGCGCAGCCCCTGCAACCTCATCCCGAGTCACTACCCCCGGGACACGGCGGGTCGCGTCCGCTAGAATCGCGGCGTTTTGGCGATTGTTGAATCATGTTTGAACAGCCCTTGGCGGATGGGACGCGCCTCATGCCTTACGCGAAACGTCGAGTCGTTCTGTTGTTTGCGAGCTTGCTGATCGGCCTCGAAACTCACTCCTCCGCTCATGCGGCCGAGCCCGTTCCGAGGGGGGAGTTGACCAAGCATCTCTTCGAGAAGAGCAAGATTTTCCCGGGTACGACGCGGGATTACTGGGTCTATGTCCCCAGGCAATACGATCCCGCCAAGCCGGCCTGCCTGTATGTCAACCAGGACGGCGTGCAGTACAAGGCCCCCGAGGTGTTTGACGAGTTGATCGCGAAGAATGAGATGCCCGTCACGATCGGCGTCTTCGTCATGCACGGCCGGGTGAAGGCGATCAAGGAAAATGCGCTCGATCGGTTCAATCGGAGCTTCGAGTACGACGGCCTCGGCGATAGTTACGCCCGGTTCCTGATCGAAGAGATTCTCCCCGAAGTCGAATCCTTGAAGACCGAGGACGGCCGGCCGATCCGGCTTTCGAAGGACGGGAACGATCGGGCGATCGGCGGTGCCAGCAGCGGCGCGATCTGTGCCTTCACGGCAGCCTGGGAGCGGCCCGACTCGTTCCGCCGCGTCTTCAGCTCGATCGGCACGTATGTGGGGCTTCGCGGCGGCAACGTCTACCCGACCTTGATCCGGAAGTTTGAGCCGAAGCCGATTCGCATCTTCCTCCAGGACGGCAGCAACGACCTGAATCACTGGGGGGGCGACTGGTGGATGGCCAACCAGGAGATGCTGCGCTCCTTGACGTTCGCCGGCTATGAGGTCAACCACGTCTGGGGCGAAGGCGGCCACAACGGTAAGCAGGCCACCGAGGTTTTCCCCGACGCCATGCGCTGGCTCTGGAAGGATTGGCCGAAGCCGGTGAAGGCCGGTGCGGGATCGACGCAAATGCAGGAGATCCTGATCCCGGGCGAGGAATGGAGCCTGGTTTCCAGCGGCTACAAGTTCACCGAAGGCCCTGCGGCCAACGCCAAGGGAGAGGTCTTCTTCACCGATATCCCGAACGGCAAGATCCACAAAATCGGCCTGGACGGTCAGGTGAGCCTCTTCGTTTCCGACCCCAAGCAGAACAACGGTTTGGCGTTCGGCCCCGACGGCCGCCTCTACGGGGCGGCGCAAGGATCTCAGGAGATCGTCGCCTACGATTCGACCGGCAAGGCCGAGGTCATCGTCGACGGCTTCCGGGGCAACGACCTGGTGGTTCGACCGGATGGAAGCCTGTATGTGACGAACCCCACGAGTCAGGGGAAAGGTCCGAGCACGGTCTGGTACATCGGGCCGGATCGTCAGAAGAAGGCGGTCGATACGGGGCTCGTCATGTGCAATGGGATCACCATGTCCCCCGACCAGTCACTGCTGTACGTGGCCGATAGCCGCAGCCACTGGGTCTATAGCTATCAGATCCAGCCCGACGGCTCGCTCGCCCACAAGCAGAAGTATTATCACCTTCATTCATCCGATCGCATGGATTACAGCGGGGCGGATGGGATGAAAGTGGATACCGCCGGGCGCTTGTATGTGGCGACCGGCATGGGGGTTCAGGTCTGCGACCAGGCCGGGCGCGTCACCTGCATCATCCCGACTCCCAACGGTCGGATTTCCAACCTCTGCTTCGGCGGTCCGAACTTCGACATCCTGTACGCCACCTGCGGCGACCAGATCTACAAGCGGAAGGTCAAGGTACGCGGCGTCCAGGCGCACGAGGCCCCGATCAAGCCCCCTGCCCCTCGGCTCTGATCGTGCAAATTGGGTTTGTTTGGTCAAATGGCTTCGTTCGGCGCGGAGCCATTTGGCGCGAATTGGCTTTGTTCGCGCAAATGGCTTTGTTCGGCGCGCGTGGCGTTCGACCTGATTGGCTTTGTTCGGCGCGCGTGGCGTTCGACTTGATTGGCTCTGATCGTGCGAATTGGGTTTGTTTGGTCGAATGGCTTCGTGCGGAGCATTTCTGATCGGCGGTGGTCTCCCGACCCCACCGAAACGCCCGACCGAAGGTCTCCACGATCCTTCCATTGGGTTCGTTCGGGCAAATCGCATGAGCGCGGCACGAATTGGGTTCTTTCGGTCAAATCGCATGGGCGCGGAAGGGTGGCCGGGGCAAAGCGAGCCCATCAAGGCGAGCGTGCCCCGGTGTCCCAACACCCCCAGGACGGACGATGCCAACAGCCCCGGTCCTGCCTCCCCCCCGGGGCACGCTCTCGCTTCGCCCCGGCCACCCGGCCCATTCCCGCTCGGCGCAGACGACGAACGCTTCCTCAAGAGGTGGGCTTACTGGATTATACTCCATGTTTGGTACATCCGAGGGGCGGCCTCTCGGTTCCTCTGGTGGGAAACAACTTTCCCCTTGCCGCTTTTCGCGAATTCGGCATCATTCCGGGTGATTCGAGTCGGTTCATGCCGGCTTGCGCGGAGGCGGATCGCCATGAATGAGTGTGTCATCGTCCTCGGGCCTTATCGCTCGGGGACATCCCTGACGGCGCAGCTCCTGGAACGCCTCGGCGTCGATTTCGGACCTCGCGCGGAGCGGATCGCGACGAATGCGTTCAATCCCGGAGGCTATCTCGAACGAGGCGATCTCAATGCGATCAACCGCGGGCTGATCACCTCGGCCGGGCGATCGCTCGGCGCTCCCGGCAACCCCGAGAGCCTGACACGCCTCGCCGATCGCTCGATCCTCGACGGCGTCTCGCTCCCCTGGCCCGAGCATGGTCCGCTCTGGGGTCTGAAAGATCCCCGGTTCTGCGCCACCTTGAAGATCTGGATCGACACGGGCGCACTCAGGTCCGATTTGGTCCGGATCGTCCGACTGCTGCGCGACCCGGCCGCGATCGTCCGCAGCTCGCTCGAACATCCCTCCGTCCGCAAGTTCTGTGGCGACGACCCCGAGGTTGCGCGGCGGATGGTTCAGGACTATATCGCGCTGGCCGACTGGCAGATTCAGACGCTCGGCGTGCCGGCATTCCTCCTGACCTATGAAGATCTGCTCCGGAATCCGCCCCGGGAAACGGCTCGCATCGCCGATTGGCTGGGCATTCCCGATCGACAGCGAATTGCCAGCGCGGCCCGCCTCGTGGGCAAGCAGTCCGCGCGGAGGCGGTACTACCTGCACAGGTCGCTGACGCTCCCGTTTCGGGCGGTCCGCAAGGCGTATCGGATGGCGTCGGGACGTTGACTCGTAGGCCTATTTGCGAATCCCGCTCGATCAATCTTCTCCCAGGAAGCGGCCGCCATCGACCCGATAGCACGCCCCGGTGGCGAAGTTGGTTTCTTCGAGCAGGTAGACGATGAGGCGATTCACGTCGCCGGGGTGACCGCATCGCCTGAGCGGGGTCTGCTCGATCACGGCGTTGATATCGGCCTCGGAGAGATCGGCCGGCGGGTCGATCATCGCGGGCTGAATCATCAACACGGGGATCGTCGGGGCCAGTTCCCTGGCGAGCGCCAGGGTCATCGTGGTGAGCCCCCCCTTGGCGACCAGATAGGGCAAGAAATCCTTGTAAGGGCGCTCGGTGGCCCAGTCGCCGATATTCACGATCTTGCCCTGAATTCCGTCCACGATCGGTTGCGTTTGCATCTGCCGGGCGGCGGCGATTGCCGTGTGGTAGGGGGCCGCGAGATTGGCGGCGATCATCCCGTCGAAATCGTCGGTGGTGAGGGTCGCGAACGGGGTCCGGCGATAGACGCTCGCCATGTTCACCAGGGCGTCGATCTTGCCGAACCTGGCCGCCACCTCGGCGACGGCTCGTTCCGCTTGCTGGGGATTGGAGAGGTCGGCCGCGACCGCGAGGCCATCGACGCCCATCTCCTGCACGTCGGCGATTGTCTGCTTGATCGCCTCGCGGCTCGAAAAAAAGGTCATCGCGACGTTCCAGCCGCGACCGGCGAGCAACCGGGCGAGATGCCCGCCCACGCGTCGCCCTCCGCTGATCAGGATGACCCGTCCGGACGCAGGGGAAGCAGATCCTTCGGCTTGATTGGCCGCTTGGTCCATTTCAGAGACCTTTCCAGGGGATGTCGGCAACACTTGACCGATGATTGGCCGATCGCGCCATGACGAAAAGCAGATCGCTCAGCCGATTCAGGTAGACGATCACGACCGACGGCACATTTTCCGAAGGTTGATGGCTCAGGGCAACGAGTGCGCGCTCGGCCCTGCGGCAGACGGTCCGCGCCAGGTGGAGATGCGCGGCCCCGGTCGTGCCTCCCGGCAGGATGAAGACCGTGAGGCGGGGGAGTGTGGATTCGAGGTCGTCGATGGCGGCTTCGAGTTTCTCCACATGCTCCGCGCGAACAACGGAGTGGAAGGGGCCGTCCGGATTGGGGTCGGCCAGCGCGGAGCCGACCATGAAAAGATCCTCCTGGATTCTGGCCGTGAGGGAATCCAGGGCTTCGTCGAGTCCCGATGAGCGGGCCACCCCGAGGACCGCGTTCAGTTCGTCGACCGTGCCATAGGCTTCGATTCGGGAGTGGTCCTTGGCGATCCGACGGTCGGACAGGAGCCCGGTCATCCCTTCATCGCCGGTCTTGGTATAGATCTTGGCCATGGTTCCTCAATCGTGAGTAAGTCGTCCGCGTGGGGCTGGCGGGACGTTGGCGGGTCTTGCCTCTCGACTTATACTAGTGGACCGCCTCCATTGAATCGACGGGGCGCTGCTTCATGAGAGGCGGTCAACTCGCCGAAATCTCGCGGCCGATGTAGCCTACAGGCGGCGAATGGCGAAACGCGAAGACCAACAAAGAGGGGAGCATGAAAGCAGTCCACGTCCCTGCGTCCGAAGCAGACAAGGTTAAGAAAACGGCGGACTGGGGGTCCCAGGTCTGGCTCGCAAACAGGTCGCTATCGGGGGCTGCACTGGCCGTGACTCGCCTCACTATCCACCCCGGAAAGTCGGGTGAGCGGCACCGGCATCCCGGTTCAGACGAAGTGCTGATCCTGTTCCGAGGGAAGGTGTGCGTTCACACGCCAATGGAGGACTTTATGGTTCAGCAGGGGGATGGTCTGACCATTCTCGGGGGATTGACTCACCAGATCGAAAACGTCGGAGACGAGGACGCGGACATGGTGCTTGTTTACTCGTCTGGTGACAGGAAGTATGTCGCCGAGTAGCCCCTCCTCTCTGGTAGGGCCGGCGACGATGGTCCGCCAGTTCGTCGGAGGTGATCCAATGGGCATGGTGCGTCGTCTGGTGAGATCCCCTTACCATTCCAGCTCGGCACCCCCGGTCCGTTGGGCTCGATCCTCGAAGATCGATTGGAGACATGCGTCAGCGTCTCGCCACGATACGTGAAGGGTTCCGATCCCCAAGTATTGAGCGTAAAGCCCCATCGAGGAGTTTGGCAGATGAGTTTGCCTTCAACCTGTTTGATGCTGGCCCTCACCCTGACCGCGCAACACCCGGGGGCCGGCGGCGCTCCTTCTTCGGGACTCCCCGCCGAGGAAGTTGCCCGGCTGGAAGCACGGCATCTGACCAACATTCGCCAGGTGACGTCCGGCTTCGCGAAGGCCGGCGAAGGCTATTTCAGCCCGGATGGCCAGTCGATCATCTTCCAGGCCGTGCCGAATGTGCCGCCATCCGTATTCCATGTCGCGAAGCCCGACGAGGACGGTTATCAGATCTATCTCGCCAAGTTGAAGCCGAACACCCCGGCCAAACTCGTCAGCACCGGCAAGGGCCGTTGCACCTGCGCCTACTTCCATCCCTCGGGCGAATCGATCTTGTTCGCTTCGACCCACCTGAGCCCGAGCACCGAAGTGAACCCGCCGAATGGCCCGGCCTATAGCAGGACGGAGCGTTATCGCTGGGAATTCCCCGACACGATGGACATCTTCCGCGCCGATCCCGACGGCAAAAACCCGGTCCGACTGACCGACGCCAAGGGATATGATGCGGAAGGGAGCTACTCGCCGGACGGCAAGCAGATCGTCTTCACCTCGTTCCGCGACGGCGACGCCGAAATCTACATTATGGACGCCGACGGCAAGAACGCCCGGCGCATCACGAAGACCCCCGGCTACGACGGCGGACCGTTCTTCTCACCCGACGGTAAGCGGATCATCTATCGGAGCGATCGCAAGGGGAACGACCTGCTGCAAGTCTTCATCAACAACACCGAGGGAACAGCCGAGCGAGCCCTGACCAACAACGAGTTCGTCAACTGGGGACCTTACTTCCATCCCGACAATCGCCACATCATCTACGCGACCAGCAAGCACGGCCACGCCAATTACGAGCTTTACCTGATGGACGTCGACAACGGCACGGAGCAGCGAATCACCTACCACGAGGGGTTCGACGGTCTCCCCGTCTTCAGCCCGGACGGCAAGCGATTGATGTGGACGTCGAGCGGGCGCACTGCCGACAGGAAGAGTCAGCTCTTCATCGCCGATTTCAGCCTCGAATCGAAGGAGAAACCGGCGGTCGATCGCAAGGCGTCCGCCTCCCGTTGAGGATCGTTGAAAGATCCTCGATTGCCGGGGTCCGTGGTTTTCTCAGTACGCGATAACCGTTTTGAAAGGTTGAAGTCGATGAATGCTCGGGACATGGTCCGGAATAGCCTGGCGATCGGAGATCGCTTCATCAATTCGTACATCGGCGATCTGGAAGATGCCGACCTCCTGGTTCGGCCCCTCCCCGGCATGAACCACATCGCCTGGCAGCTCGGACATCTGATCGGCTCCGAGCGAAATATCGTCGAGCTGGTCAAGCCGGGCTCCTGCCCCGCGCTGCCGGACGACTTCGAGGAGGGGCACGGGCGACAGAAGTTCAACGTCGACGACCCGTCCAAGTTCTACCCCAAGGCCAAATACCTCGAACTCTGGAAGAAACAACGCGAGGCGACGCTGGCCGTTCTGGAAACGCTGACCGAGGCCGACTTCGATCGGGCCGAGGAGAAGTTCCCCCAGATGGCCCCGACGGTTGGCCGATTGATGGGGATCTGCGGAGATCACCCGATCATGCACGCCGGCCAGTTCGTCGCGGTCCGCAAGCTCCTGAACAAGCCGGTCACGATCTGAGCGGGTCAGGTTTTTTGGCATTCGCCAACGATCAGGCGCTCCAGCAAGACCGGGTTGACGACTCCTCGGAATCGGACCTTGCCGGCGACCGCGACGACCGGAACTTCCGTGTTGTACTGCGCGACAAGGTCCGGATCGTCGTCGATGTCCACGGTCTCGATCGCGAACCGATATCGACGTTGAAACTCTTCGAGGACGTCGATGGCCTTGTGGCAGCAACAACACTGCTGCCTGGTGTAGACCGTGAACGTCAGGTGATCGGCCCTGAGCCGGGGCGAGAAGAATCGGGAGAGAAGTTTTAGCGACATGGAGATTGCCTCTCTTTGGAGCGGTTTACGTTGACCGCTTTGATGAAGATGAGGTATCGGAGCGGCGTGGTGTCGGCGACGACGATCATCGCGGCGTTACCGACCGGAGGGAGAGGGCCTCCTCGCGCAGTTCCTCGGTCGAGATGCCGAGGCCGACGTTGTATCTCTTGAGCACACCGTCCGTCTCGTAGGCCTCAAGGCCGAGAGCTTCGCCGAGCTGGCGATGGGAAATCTTGTGCTCGCGGAATAGTTCGACGAGGAATGCCTCGCGAGCCTTGTGGTTGAGGTCGGCATCCTTGGAGCGGATTTGCCGCTCGATGTCGTGCGGTATCTCGAAGCTGATGGTCACGGTCGGCCCTCCTCGGTGTGCTCTATCTTTGTTCTCGTTCCCAGTCTCGGGATAGTCCTGGGTGCCGAAAAGTTCATAATGCCCGCTGATGGTCTTTGTACTTCGGAATCGCCCGGACTTCCACGAGGTTGTCGAAGAAGGTGGCGCCACCCCCCATGTCGGTCAGGGCCGATGGGGTGGTGCTGTTGACGTTGGCAAGGCCGGGGCTGAGCTCGTTCCAGTAGATCCCCGAGGCGACCGCCACGCCGGGGCGCACCGATCCCCTCAACGACACTCGGGATCGAAAACTGCCGCGATCGTTGAACACCTCGACCCATTGCCCTTCTTCGAGGCCGCGCGACCGAGCATCCTCCGCTGCAAGCTCGATCGTGGGATCGCCCGCGCCTTTGCGGTGTCGCGGCGAGTTGGCGAACGTCGAATTCAGGAATTGCGGCCTCGGCGGGCTGAGGAGCTGGAGCGGATATCGAGAGGCCAGTTCGGGGCGTGTCTGCGGATCTTCGAGCGGCGGGATGTAGGTCGGCAGGGGGTCGAAGCCGTCCGCCTTCATCCGTTCGGAATAAAGCTCGCACTTCCCGGAAATGGTCGGAAAGCGTCCTTCGGCAAACGGCGCGTAGCTCTCGGGGAGATTGAGCCGGATCGAGCCTTTTTCCACAAGCTGCTCGTAGGTGATTCCGGACAGGGCCGGACCGCCATCGAGTGCCTCCCGCATCAGGGTCTCGTCGTCCGGGAACAGGGCCGGATCGAAGCCGAGCTGGGCGGCCAAGGCGCGGAAGACGTCGTTGTTCGAGCGGCAATCGCCGAGCGGTTCGATGGCCGGAGGATTGTGCATCACGAACAGATGGCCGTATGAGCCGTGGAGATCGACGTGCTCAAGCTGGGTCGTCGCGGGGATCACGATATCCGCGTAATCGACCGTGTCGGTCGCGAACTGTTCGTGGACGACCGTGAAGAGGTTGTTCCGCTTCAGGCCGGCGATCACCTTTGCCTGGTTGGGGGCGACGGCCGCGGGATTGCTGTTATAAACATAAATCGCCTCAACCGGCGGCCCCGGCAATTCTCCCGCGAGGGCCTCGCCAAGCTGATTCATGTTGATGGTTCGGGTTCCCGGGGGAGACAGATCGGGGCGCGAGAGGCGGCCGGCGTCGAAGTCGTACGCACCGCTGGTGGATAGCAATGCCCCTCCCCCCGGATGACGCCAGGAGCCGACGATCGCGGGGAGGCAGGCGATCGTGCGGACGGCCATCCCGCCGCCGTGGTGGCGCTGCAAGCCGTAATTGAGCCGGATGAACGACGGCTGATCTTT
>CALKTZ010000840.1 GCA_937997355.1 uncultured Planctomycetales bacterium
ATTCTATAGGGCCGGCACGCGTCGGCAAATGGGAGGGCGGGTGGAACGGTGTCTCACTCGATTTTGGCGAGCCGCAGGGGACTGTCCCGATTTTCCACGTCAATGGCCGATGATCGGGCGATCTTGACGATCGTGGAAAATGGGACTGTCCACGGAGGGGAGCTTCGATGCCAAAGTCGAGTGAGGTATTCCAGGAAGGACCGCCTCGCGAGCAGAGGCCGTCGGCCGCGGCTTTGAACATCTCGCAACGAGTCGGGAGACCAACGCCGAGCGGAGATTGTCCCTGCGATCGATGGGCTGACTCAGTCGATTTCCGGCTCGACGCCGCCGGAATCGTCGCCGCCGCCGTTCTTCATGGCCTCCCACTCTTCCCAGGTGTAGAGGACCTCGCGGGCCGAGCCGCTCTTGAACTCGCCGACGATGCCGTCCTCGGCCATGTAGTCGATGATCCGGGCGGCCCGGCCGTAGCCGATGCCGAGCGCCCGCTGGAGCAGCGAGGTGGAGCCTCGCCCCTCGCGGATCACCACCTCGATGGCGGGCTCGTACAGTTCGTCCCGCTCCTTCAGGCCCGCGCCGTTCTTCCCGCCGGGTCCGCCCACCTGCATCTGGACCAGCTCGCGGGAGAACTCCTGCGGGAACTGCTCCAGATAATCGCAAACCTTCGCCACTTCCTTGTCGGAGACGTAGGTCCCCTGCGACCGCACGATGTGCGAGGTGCCGGGCACGAGGAAGAGCATGTCGCCGTTGCCGAGGAGGCGATCGGCCCCGATCTCGTCGAGGATGACGCGGGAGTCGTTGCGGCTCGTCACCTGGAAGCCGATCCGCGCGGGCATGTTCGCCTTGATGAGCCCGGTGATCACGTCGACGGTCGGCCGCTGGGTCGCGAGGATCAGGTGGATGCCGGCCGCCCGGGCCTTCTGGGCGAGCCGCACGATATGCTGCTCGACCTCCTTGGCCGCCGTCATCATGAGATCCGCCATCTCGTCGGCGATGATCACGATGTATGGCATGAAGGTCGGAATCCGTTTCTTCTCCTCGTCGTCTTCCGGCCGCATCCTCTCGTAGATTTCCTCGGGGCTGAGCTGGTTGAACGCCTGCACGTTCCGGACGCTGGCGCGGGCCAGGTAGCCGTAGCGCTCGTCCATCTTGTCGCACGCCCAGGCCAGGATCGACTCCGCCTTCTTCATGTCGGTGACGACCGGGTTCATGAGGTGCGGGATCTTCTTGAACTGCGACAGCTCGACCATCTTGGGGTCGATGAGGATCATCTTCACTTCGTCGGGACGCTTGGTCATCAGGATCGAGAGGATCATGGCGTTGAGGCAGACCGACTTCCCGGTGCCGGTTCGCCCGGCGATCAGCAGGTGGGGCATGTCGGCCAGGTCGAAGGCCAGGGGCACTCCCTTCACGTCCTTGCCGAGGAAGAGCGGAATGCGAAACTCCTTCTTCTGATCCTGGATCCCCGTGATGACGTCGCCGAGCCGGACCATCCCCCGCCGCTCGTTGGGGACCTCGATGCCGACCGTGTTCTTGCCCGGGATCGGCGCGACGATACGCACGCTCGGCACGGCCAGGGCGATGGCCAGGTCGTCGGCCAGGCTCATGATCCGGGAGACGCGCAGGCCCGCCTCCAGCTCGATCTCGAACTGGGTGATCACCGGGCCGGTGTCGATCTGGACGACGCGGACCTGATAGTTGAAATCCAGCAGGGTGCGCTCGAGCTGGAGCGCCCGGGCGTGGATCTTCTCCTCGTGCTCGTGGATCGGGAACGGCGCGGGGGGGTCGAGGAGGTCGAGGCTCGGCGGGATATAGCCCGCTCCAGGCGGGAGCGGCGCCCGAGGCGCGGTCCCAGAGCCCCCTCCCCCGCCCCCTTGCTGCGGGGCGCGCGCGGCGACCGTCCGGTCGAAGCCGAGCGCGGCGGTCCCGTGCATCGAGGGCATGATGTCGACGGCGATCCCGGCCGGGGCCGGTTCGGCGATCCCCTTCATGGCGGGGCGAAACGCCACCGGGCCGGGGAGCGCGTTGGCCCCTTCCCAGCCGAGCGCCGATCGGCCGTCGGCCATGACCATCCCCCCCGCCTGGGCCGTCCTGGCCCCGCGGCGGAACAGCCGGGCGTCGACGAACCGGGCCACCGCCTGGGCGGGCCAGAGGTAGAGCACCTCGTAGCAGAGGACCAGCCCGAACAGCGCGGCGGTCGACAGGATCAGGAGCAGGCCGGCAGGCCCGAATTGCCCTTCGAGGAAGGCATCGAGCAGCGCCCCGAGATAGCCCCCCGAGCCGATCGGCGGGCTGTTGCGAAACGCCGGGGCATAATGCTGGATGAACCCGGATGCCGCCGCGATCACGAGGCCAAGCCCCAGGGCGGGGACCGCGCGGTCGGTCACCTTGCGGCGGGCCAGGTACAGGATATTCACCGCGACCAGGGCCAGCCAGGCCACCCAGGTGGCCCAGCCCATGCTCGTGAAGAGCAGATGCGCGAGGGTGGCCCCCACGGGGCCGCACGGGTTATCGGGGATCTGCCGGGCCGGCTCCGCCCCCCAGCCGGGCGCATCGGCCGGGTCGTAGCCGGCGAGGCTCAGGGCGAGGAAGAAGTTCGCGATGCAGAACATCAACTGGGGCGCGGCGTGCAACCGTTGCTGTCGATCCGGCATGGAACGCCCACCTCCCGGCGCGCAGTTTCAACCCGTCCGGAAATCCGCGAGGACCTCCGAATCGGTGCAACCGACCAATCCTGTCGACCCCGGGGTCGTTTCCTCCGAGGGGCGCCCGCGCCGCTCGGAGGGGAAACCCGCCCCGACCTCAGAACTGATCGGCCGGGAGATCGCCGGCGCTTGCGGCTTCCGGCGCGACTCAAGCCCTCCCGGCGCCGAAGGCAATCAATCTGCGGGCTGGGTAAGATCGACGGTCTCGCCTTCCAGGTCCAGCTCGTCGGAACCATCGGCCGTCTTGAGCTTTCCGGAAAGGTCCAGGAAGATCTTGTCCTGCACGATCTCCTGGATCACGATCGACATCTTGTCCATGCCCCGCTGGTCAACCAGGGGCCGGGCCCCTTGATTGAGCGCGATCATCCGCTTCTGGATCAGGGTCGAGAGCTTGAAACGGCCGCCGACCTTGTTGACGATCCATTCTTCCTTCAGCTCGTCAATCATGAATGGGTTCCTGTTTGGGGTTCGGGGTGGTTTCGATTGAGAATCGTGACAAGCTCGTCGACGGCCCGGTCGAGGTCGTCGTTGAGCACCTGATAGTCGTATCGATCGGCGAGCGCGAGCTCGCGGCGAGCATTGGCCAGCCGGCGCTGAATGGCCGGCTCGGCCTCGGTCCCCCGGGCGCGGAGCCGGTCTTCCAGCACGTCGAGCCCCGGCACCTGGATGAAGATCAGCAGGGCGTCCGGCACCTTCTCCCGCACCTGGAACGCCCCCTGCACGTCGATGACGAGGATCACGCTGAACCCTTCGGCGAGGGCCCGGCGGATCGGCTCGGCCGGCGTGCCGTAGTGATGGTCGTGAACCCGGGCGTGCTCCAGCAGGTCGTGCCGCCCCGCCTCGAATTCTTCGGGGCTCCGGAAATAGTAGTGGACGCCGTGTTCCTCCCCCTCGCGGGGGGCTCGCGTGGTCGCGGAGATCGAAACCTTGAGCGGAAGCTCGGGGTGCTCGTCGAGCAGTCGGCGCACGATCGTGCTCTTCCCCGAGCCCGAAGGCCCCGAGATCACGATCAAGCGCCCCGGATTGGTTGCTCGCCCCGCGTCCGCCAACTCCAAACCTCCCCGATGACCTGCCCGAAAGAGGGGCCGGGCTCGTCCCCTCTCATTCAATGTTCTGAATCAACTCGCGGATCTTTTCCAACGCCCCCTTGATTTCCACCACCTCGCGGCTGATGTCGACGTCGTTGGCCTTGGACCCGATGGTGTTGGCCTCGCGTCCCATCTCCTGGACGATGAATTCGAGCTTCCGCCCGGCCGACTCGGGCTCTTCGAGGGTCTCGACGAACTGCACCAGGTGGGCGCGGAGGCGGATGATCTCCTCGCTGATGTCGGAGCGTTCCGCCAGGATGGCCACCTCGCGGATCAGGTCCTTGGCGTCGATCGTCACCCCCTGGTCGCGGACGAGGTTCTGGATGCGGTCGCAGAGCCTCGCCTGGTAGGAGGAAACGACCTGAGGCCCCCGCTCCGCAACCCTTGCCAGGTGCGTCTCGATGATCTTCGCCTGGGCGGCGAGTTCCCTGGCCATGGCCGCCCCTTCGGCCGACCGCGCAGAGTCGAGCTGGTCGAGCGCCTGCGCGACGAGCCCGGCGATCGCCGGCCAATCGTCGGCGGGGGCGGTCGGGGCCGGTCGAACTTCCTCGACGACCCCGGGGAGGGCCAGCAAGGGGGCGAGGTCGAATCCGCTCCCGTTCCCCTGGCTCGCGAAAAGCTGCTGGAGCTGGTCGCGGTAGCTGGAGAGGGCCACCAGGTTGAGGCGATAGTCCTCGGGCTTGCGGGGACGATCGATCCGGACGCTGATCTGGACCGAGCCCCGGCGGACCTTCTCCCGGATCAGCCGATCGATCTCGGGCTCGAACGCCGAGTAGGGATCGCTGATCTTGGCGCCGAGCTTGAAGTGACGGTTATTGACCGTCCGGATCTCGACTTGAATCGACCAACGCGGCTCCTGGAGCCGGGCCTCGCCAAATCCGGTCATGCTGAGCAACAAGGATACCTCAACTCAGATTACGGGAGCGAAAATCAGGGACCGGCTCGAAGCGGAGCGCCGTGCCTGTCCCTTTTTTCGCGGGAACATGCTAAGGGTAGCCCGAGCGGAAATGCGGACCGGCTCGACGGTACTCGGTCGTGCCTGTCCCCTTTTCCGCGAGACGATGCAAACATCCTGGAGACCTTCGGCCGGGCGTTTCGGTCGGCGGTGTCTCAAGACCATCGCCGATTCACTTCATTTGGGTGCCGGATCCGGGGCCGGGGCCGGCGCGGAACTGGGGACGCTCACGGTGGGGGCGGGGGTGCCGAGCGAGCCGGTCCCGGCGGCCACGCCCGCGGGGGCATTGCTTCCCGTCCCGGGGGCGACGCTGGTCGTCGGCGAGCCGGGGGGGAGGGCCTCCGTCGAGACGCCGGTGTTCGCGCCCGGGGCCGTCGACTTGGACGAGCTGAGATCCTTCGAGAGCGAGGACCCGGCACCGAAATCGAGCGCGGGGTTGCCCACGTTGTGGGAGTTCAGGTTGGTCAGCCGGACCAGCAGCATCGAGAGCAGGATCCAGTCGACCGCGATGACGATCGTCACACGGGTGCAGACGTCGCCGGCCTTGGTGCCGAACGCGCTCGACCCGCCGACTCCGCCGAATGCCCCCGCCAATCCACCGCCCCGGCCGCGCTGGATCAGGATGATGCAGACCAGGATGAAGGAGATCAGGATGATCAGCGCGTTGAAGAGGTTGAGCAGATACGACACGATTGGAGTCCTCGAAAACCGGCACGGATCAGAAGCTTGGGGATTTCCAGAATCGGGCCACGGGGCGGACGCGCCCCGTGTTCCCAGGATGACTCGGATCGCAACCCCGGGCCAAGTCGGGGTCGGCAAAATGAGCCGACGGCCGTCGGCTCATTTGCCCTTCGCCGTCACCTCGCGGCCGGCGCGGAAGATGGCCAGGAAGTCCTCGGCCTTCAGGCTGGCACCGCCGACGAGCGCGCCGTCGATATCGGGACAGGCGAGCAACTCGGCGGCATTGTCGGGCTTCACGCTCCCACCATACTGGACGATCACCCGGGCCGCGGTCGCTTCGCCGAAGGTTTTGCCCAGCCAGCCTCGGATGAAGGCGTGGGCGTCCTGGGCCTGTTGCGGGGTGGCGGTCAGCCCGGTGCCGATCGCCCAGACCGGCTCGTAGGCGAGGACGGTCCCGGCCATCGCCTCGGGGGAGAGGCCATCCAGAGACCCCGCAAGCTGTTCCAGCAACACGGCTTCGGTCTTCTCGGCGAGTCGCTCTTCCTTGGTCTCGCCGATGCAGACGATCGGGATGAGCCCCGCGCCGAGGGCCGCCTTGAGCTTGGCGTTGACCTGGGCGCTGGTTTCCCCCATGCCGTGGCGCCGCTCGCTGTGGCCGAGGATGACGTGGGTGCAGCCGGCATCGACCAGCATGGCGCCCGAAACCTCGCCGGTGTAGGCCCCCGAAGGCTCCGGGGACATGTTCTGGGCGGAAAGCCCGATCGGCGAACCCGAAAGGACTTCATCGATCCGGGCCAGGAACACGGAAGGCGGGGCAAGGACCACCCGGACATCGGCCGCCTGGCCGACGCCCCCCTTCACTCCTTCCGCCAGGGCCACGGCGGCCTCCGCCGTGCCCGGATTCATCTTCCAGTTGCCCGCAATCAGCAAGGGACGCATGAAACGGCCTCTCCCTCTCGAACGTCGATCTTCTTTTCCATCAACTCGGCGAGCCGACGGATGTCGGCCATCAACCGCGTATACTGTTCCGGCACCAGGGCTTGCGGCCCATCCGAGAGCGCCTTCTCGGGACACGAGTGGACCTCGATGTGGACCCCGTCGGCCCCCGCCGCGACGGCGGCCCGCGCCATCGCCGGGATCAATTCCGGCCGGCCTGTGGCATGGCTGGGGTCCACGATGATCGGCAAGTGGCTCAGCCCCTTGATGTTGGGGACGATCGACAGGTCGAGCGTGTTCCGGGTCGATTCCTCGAACGTCCGGATGCCCCGCTCGCAGAGGATCACCCCCCGGTTCCCCTCGGCGAGAATATACTCGGCCGACATCAGGAGGTCCTTGACCGTCGCGCTCAGCCCCCGCTTGAGGAGGACCGGCTTCTTCGCCTTGCCGACCTCCTTGAGCAGGTCGAAGTTCTGCATGTTCCGGGCGCCGATCTGGAACAGGTCGGCGTATTTCTCGACCAGCTCCACCTGGCGGGGGTCCATCACCTCGGTGACGATCGGCATGCCGAACTGGTCGCCGGCCGCCCTCAGCCACTTGAGCCCCTGCTCGCCGAGCCCCTGGAAGCTATACGGGCTGGTCCGAGGCTTGAACGCACCCCCTCGGAAGATGTTGGCGCCGGCGTTCTTCACCTTCTCGGCGATCTCGAAGAGGAGTTCCTCACTCTCGATCGCGCAGGGGCCGGCGATCATCGCCAGATGCCCGTTGCCGACCTTCACGCCGCTGACGTCAACGGCCGAATCCTCGCCGTGAAACTCGCGGCTGGCAATCTTGTAAGGCTTCAGAATCGGCACGACTTGCTCCACCCCCGGGATCGCCTGCAACGGCTGGGCCTGGAGCTTCCCCTCGTCGCCGATGACGCCAATGATCGTCCGCGAGACGCCCTGGCTCAGGTGCGGCGTAAAACCCAGGGCCTCGATCCGTTCCAGCACGTGCTGGATGACCTCCTGAGTGGAATTCGGTTTCAGGACGATGATCATCGTCGACCTCAAAAGCAGTTTCAATTCGACCCCAACGGATCCGTCCGACTACACAATTTCGGAGAGTGGAGACGAGTGACGATCGGATCGGATCGAGCAGCGTGAATCAAACTGCATGCAACCACCCTGTCGACTCTGCCGTCGCGAAACGAATACTCTAGCGATTTTCACACGAATCGAACAGATGGCCGCCGCGAAGTTCGGCCGGAGAATCCAGATTTTCGGGATTTTCCGGACTCAAACATGCCTTCGGCCGGCGGTTGGCATGCGCTTTCCGAAGTGGCACAATAACTTACCGCGTGGCGGGCGGGGGTCCCTGGCCAACCGGGGGGAGATAGCCGGGACGGGAAAGATCGACGGGGAGAACCTCGCCGGGGGGATGGTTGAGCGAAATCTCGCTGGCCGGGTAGCCGAGCGCGTGGAACATTTCGAACTGGGCGAGATTGTAGTCGGCCACGGTCGCGTAATACTCGTCGATCGCCTTCTGGAACAATTGCAGGGCGTAGATGGCCTCCTGCGGCCGGCTGACGAGGACCAGCACGTCGCCGAACCGGCTGGTTTGCTTCAAGCCCTCGGTGGCGCCGTTGAGGGCGACGATCCCGGTGCGGACGGAGCGGTCGGCCTGGACGACACGCACCGCCGCCGACTGGAGCCGCGCGTGCGCCTCGGTCACGTCTTCCACGACCTGATCCTGCATGTTGCGGAAATCGATGATCGCGTCCGATTCCTTACCGCGCCGGGCCTTGATCCTGGCCATATTGCCGAATCCGAAGTTTTCGAGCTGCCAGATGAGCTGGACGCTGACGTCGCCCCGGCCCCGCCACTGGTTCAGGCTGCTGTTGGGGTCGATGCCGAAGATCCCCCCCTGGAGGAGCATGCCCCCCGGCGATTGGAAGCCGTTGAGCAGGGCGATCGGCAGGAGCGGGCGCGCTTTTTCCTGGCGAATGCCGATCTGCGCCGCGTTGATGAGCGCCCGACGAGATGCCAGCTCCGGGCGGTTGAGCAGGGCGATCGGCATCAGGTCGTCCAGCTCGCGGGCCGGGTCGATCAGCGTGATCTGGACGTGGTCGTGCTCCAGCGGCTCGACGACGGCGCGGGGGTCGAGCCGGAGCACCCTCGTCAGCCGGGCGCTCTGCACCCGCCACTCCTGACGCGCCAGCACCGCAACTTGCTCCAGGTCGGCCAGCATGTTCCGCGCCCGGTCCACCTCGTATACCGGGACCAGGTCGCCGGCCAGGTCCTGGATCTGCTTCACGAGCTTGCGGGCGCGATCGACGGTGTAGAGCGTGCCGGCGTAGGTCCCCCGCTGATGATGGACCTGGAAGTAGGCGTCGGTGGTCTGCCGCAAGGCGTCGTTCTTGGCGGCCTGAATCTCCCAATGACGCGCATTCAGCGTCTGCCGGGCGGCGAGGGGCTGATAGATCGCGTCGGTC
>CALKTZ010000841.1 GCA_937997355.1 uncultured Planctomycetales bacterium
CTCGGGGGTGTCTTCCGGTTTCGAGGCTTTGGCCTTATCGACATCGGCGGCCCTTTCCTCCGCGTTGCCAGTGCGTTCCTGACGGTCGAGGAACCGCTTGATGAGCGGTTCATGGGTAGTGAGGAAGAATGAGCCGGCGGCCGTTGCATAGTACAGCGCCAGGCGATCCTGTCCGGGATTCAGGTTGGGCCGGGCCTCCGGACGTTCGGAAACCCGAACATATTTCCGATCCTTGTATTGTCGTGTTTCCCAGCTCAACATCCCCGGCGCGGTCTGTTCGGCGAAGGCACGAACTCCCGTCAAGAACAGGGTGAGTTTCAGCCCGTCGGTCACCGCGACGTGCAACCCGATCGGGAGCCGATAGATATTCTCTTCCGTGGATTGAAAGGTACTGCCGGCCTTGAAGAGTTCCTTCCAGAGCGGACTCTCATCGATGTAAAAAGAGATGGAATTGCCGACCCAGCCGAGCACGGTTTCCCTGGGCAGATTGGTCAACCTGGAGAGCTGATCGCCCCCGGTTTGCAGCAAGCTCGACTTCACATCGATCGCCATGATGGCGTGAATCAGGGCCTCGGGATGCGGGTCGCCGGCCGTCGGGCCGAACGATGCACCGCCGATCAGCTTGATGACATCACGGTAATCAGTATTGGCGATCAGAGGGATGACGTTGAGATCGACACCAATCTTCTTGGCTTTTTCTCCCATGAAGTTGATGCGAACGGCGATCGGGTCGAAGGTGCCTCGCCAATTGCGTTGGTAGCCGTCGCGCCAGGCTGCATAGCCGTCGGCCTCCTCCTTGGTAGCCGTTTCCAAGAGAAGTTCGGCAATCGGCGTGAGGAATTCGAGAGTCCCGTATGCCCGGGAACGAACTCCCTGCTTCGAAAGACGAACCTCGCCGAGTTCGACACCAGGCGACGACGGAACCTTGATGGATTTGCTTGAGATTTTCCCGGCCGCGATCTCGGCGAGATGGTCCGCCTGGATTTCGGCAAGGGCCGCCGAGGCGCGAACTCGTCTCGCGGAGCCAATCCGCCAGCGAGCCCCGCACCATCGGCGGATCGTGGCGTCGGACAGCACCAGGAACGCCGATTCCCGCTCATCGGATCGCAGATATTTGAGTCGGAAGTACTGATACTCGGGCGAGCCTGCCAATGCGGGCTTGTCGCCGCGACTCGTCGCGAGGATCGAATCCACCTGAATCGGCGAGTTCGTCAAAATGACCGCGCCCGGCGCCGATGCCAGATAGGAGCTGATGCGACGGCTCTCGTCTCGAACCGAGCAGGCTAGTCCTTTCGACTTCTGATTCGGGTCGGCTTGCGGCTCAACACCGCGCGCCCGGCCCGCCTTCTCGATCCGCTCGCGGAGATAGGCGACGAGGTTTTGAGGGGCATCGGTTTCGAAGAGGATCGCGATGTCCGTCCCTGAAACGAAGTAGGGATCGGAGCCGGTGAGTGCGACGCCCTTGATCCCTTTCAAATCAGGGAACTTGCCCAGATCGGCGATCTCGACTCCAAGTTGCGCTTGATAGCGTTTCAACACCGCATCGATTTGATTATCCACCCCGAAGCCGCGCCAGACGGGATCCGAATTGGAAGCCGCCTCGGCGATGACCGTTTCGGCGTCCTTCCAGGATTTGAGGAAGAGAGCATGCTGATCGTGCGGAATCAGCCTGGCGAGCGGGTCGGTTGATGCCGTCTTGCCCGCGATCAGCGGCTTCCAGTCGACCTCCGCGACCGTGATCCCCTTCAGCGAATCGACTCGAACCGACGCCGATTCGGCCGGTGCAGCATTGGGCACGGTCCCGCGGATCGGGCGATCGAGCTGGAGATTTTCATTGATCGCCCGGCTGCCGCTGAAGAGGGCGAAGATTCGATCGGCCTCTTCCTGACGGTTGAACGTCGCGGCCGGCCGAGTCGATTCTCCCGCTCCTGCTTTCGAGTCCGCGAGTAACGTCTGGGCGGCATTCGCCTGATGGCGGAACCAGGCGGCCCCCGGCACCCCCGACGCGAGCATCCTGGTGTAATAGCGAAGCTTGGCGGCCGCGAAGACCTGCTTCGCATCCTTCGCTGGAAGTTCTGCTTTCAAGAAGAACTTGATCGGCTTCGCCCAGACGCTGTTGGCCGTGGGGGCATAGATCCAGCCGGCGATCGCCCTGTCTTTGGGAGGTTCCGGAAGCCGTACGGCGACGATCGCATCGCCGGTCAACGAACCGAAATCCGCGCTCGACGGCGGATTCTCACCGACCGGCCGCCCATCGATATCAACATAAACCTCGCCGCCGTCCGGCAGGTAGCCGTGGACGTATCCGGGCCTGCGCACTCTCGGCGCGTTCTTGAGTTCATGGGCCGCGAGCGGCTTCGAGCCATCCGGGAAGATATCCTCGAACATCTTCAGATCACGGAACCGTTGATAGCCGTAATAATCCTCGGCGTGAACCGCCTGGACGAAGATACCGAGAACGGTCAAGAGGAAGGTGAAAAACCGGCACACCTTGCGCATGCGGACCATGATCGGCTTCCTCGTCTGATCCCACTTCGTCCGGGCGAAAATGCAAGCAGCGCCCCCATCAACCCGATCCGAAAGCATCGATTCGTCTTCGAGCATCATGGCCACCAAAGCGTGGACGATGCCAGATGGTGGACGAGAATTTGCCCGAGCCGCTCCACCATCTCATCCTGACCGCCTCTTGCTGCAAAGGGTGTCGATTCCGCCGAGAACGCTTGCCCTTCTCGACTGCTTTCAGCGATGATCCTCTGGGTTTCATTCAGGGTACGCCGATTCCGCCAGACCCCAGTCGATTGGGCTCGATCGCATGCGAGAGATTACCGAGGAAACCGCCGCCGCTTATCTTCGAGAGATGGGAATCGTCTCGGACGACGTGGAGACTCGGGTTCAGGAATTGAGCGGCGGCGTCTCCAATGTCGTGCTGAAGGTTGATGCTTCCGACCGACCTCCGTTTGTGATCAAGCAATGTCGGGAACGGCTCCGGGTCGCGATGGAGTGGCATGCCCGGCTGGATCGAATCTGGGCCGAGCATGCCGCCCTCCGACTCCTGCATTCCATCCTCCCGCCGGGGGCCGTGCCAACCATCCTCTTCGAAGATCGGCCGAACTATCTGTTCGCGATGACCTGCGCGCCGGATGACTCGACAACCTGGAAGAGGCGGCTGATGTCCGGCGAGACGGATCGTCGGATTGCCCATGAACTTGGGGACCTCCTCGCCCGGATCCACGGCGACTCAACCGCGCAGCCGATCTTGCATCATGAGTTGGCCGATACCAGCCTGTTCGACGAGCTTCGGGTCGACCCTTATTATCGAACCACCGCGCGGGCTCACCCCGACCTTGCTCCTCGATTTCATCGCCTGATCGCCACGATGGAAGAGTTGCCGATCTCCGAGAGGACCCTCGTGCTCGGAGATTTCAGCCCCAAGAACATCCTGGTTCATTCGCAAGGCTTGATCCTGCTCGATTTCGAATGCGCGCATCGAGGCGATCCAACCTTTGATCTGGGCTTCTTCCTCAGCCATCTGATCCTCAAATCGATCCACTTCGGCAAAGAAGATCCGCAACGCGCCGGGGCGTATTTCAGGCTTTCCGACTCGTTCTGGGACGCCTACTTGGAGCGGATCAGGTCGACTCGGCCGGACGCCGAGGATACCGTTACTCGTGCGATCACGCAGGCCGCGGCCTGTCTGCTCGCGAGGGTGGACGGGAAGAGCCCCGTCGAATACCTCGACGAAACTGGAAAGCAAGCCGTGAGATCGCTCGCCATGAATCTCCTGCGATCCGAACCCGAAACGTGGGCCGAGGTCGGGGATTCTCTCAACAAGCAATTATTTAGTGCCGCCAGGGAAAACCGATGATCACGATTCAAGAAGTGCGCGGACGGCAGGTTCTCGATTCGCGGGGACGGCCGACCGTCGAAGTCGACATCATTTCCTCGACCGGCTCGCTGGGCCGCGCGATCGTCCCATCCGGGGCGAGCACGGGCAAACACGAAGCCGTCGAGCTACGCGACCACGATTCTCCGGAATACGACGGCCTTTCCGTGCGGCGGGCCGTCGAGCATGTGAACGGCGAAATCGCGGCCGGTTTGCTCGGCATGGATCTGGAAGATCAGATCACCATCGATCGTCGGCTGATCGAGTTGGATGGGACCCGCAATAAAGGGAGGCTGGGGGCCAATGCCGTTCTCGGGGCCTCGATGGCCGTCGCACACGCGGCATCGGCATCGCGAGGCGAGTTGCTCTACCGGACCCTGAATCGGCTCTGGAACGATCGCTTCCTCACCGGTTCCGCCCCGGCGATCCCCACGATGCCCATGCCGATGGTCAACATGATCTCCGGGGGCTTGCACGCGGGACGTAATCTCGACATCCAGGACATTCTCATCATCCCGCTGGGCGCGAATTCCTATTCCGAGGCCCTGGAAATGATCGTCGCGATGTATCGCGGCGTGGCGCAAGTATTGAAGAAATATGGTCTTGAGTCGGTCCTCGTCGGCGACGAGGGGGGATACGGCCCCAGGCTTCGAGATAATGAACAATCTTTAGAAATTGTCGTCGAGGCGATGCAAAAACGGGGGTTCGTCCCCGGCCGGGATATCGCGATTGCCCTCGATATCGCCTCGACCCATTTCTTCGACCCGGAAACCGAGCGTTATGTGCTCAATGCCTCGGGCAACCAGGAGTACGACCGCCCGGAGTTTATTAACCTTCTTAAGAAATGGGCGAGCCAGTATCCGATCATTTCCATCGAGGATGGACTGGCTGAAGACGATTGGGAAGGCTGGTCTGTGCTCAATCGTTCCCTGGGCGGATCGACTCAACTGATCGGCGACGACCTCTTCACCACGCAAGTGGATCGACTCCAAAAGGGGATCGAGCTTCGATCCGCGAACGCGATTCTGATCAAGCTCAATCAGGTTGGAACATTGACGGAGACCCTCGAAGCCCTGGCCCTGGCGAAGCGTCATGGCTACTGCACGATCGTCTCGGCGCGATCGGGTGAAACCGAGGACTCGACGATCGCCGACCTGGCGGTCGCGACGGACGCGGGCCAGATCAAAATCGGCTCGGTCGCACGCTCAGAACGGCTCGCGAAATACAATCAGCTCCTCAGAATCGAAGAATCCCTGGGAGCCGATTGCAGGTTTGCCGGCAGGACAATCTTTTCCCGTTAATCCGATTTCGACGGGCAACCGCGAGAACTTGGTCGGTTCTGCGGGTGATCAGGCGGGTTCAATCGTGTCAGTTCTGGTCGATCCAGAACTGCCCATCCTTCGGTTGGAGAACCGGGCCGATCTCCGTGCGTGGCCGATAGTAGGAAGATGACCGGGTGGGGTAAATCACCGGCGAGAGTGCGGGAAGGTTGGGATTCGAGAACGAGATTCCCGAAACCGGATGAAGATCGCCGTCGTACCCTCTCCTGTAAGTCGTTACCGGCGCGGTGGTTGAGCGAAACACCGACGTCGGACCATACATCACCATGGTCGTGTCGCCGTGGGTGCCGAGGGGCGAGAACCCTCCGCCGGAAGTCCCATTGCCCCGCACGAAGACATAAGGAGTCGGCTCGAAAGTCCCGAGCGACTCACTTCCCTGGATGACGACTCTCGGCGCGAATCGGGTCTCGACTGGTCTGCGAGACGAGAAGAACCGTGGCTCTCCGCCGAAAGAATTCTGGGCGATGGAGAGCGCTGCAAGCATGCAGAGAACCTTCATCCTCCATCGCGTACGACCAGTCGTCGGGAAATTGTCCATGCAGCAACCTCAAGGTGTCGAATCCGAAGGGATGGGATATGCGGCACGTCGGCGGACCGACGATCTTCCTTGAGGAAATCTACACGATATTTTCGAGGCTGGGAGGAAATCTCCAATTGGACCACTTTTTTGCCGTATGACGGATCAGAAGAAAAGAGAGGAGAGGCAGAAGGGGGACATGTACAACGAGGACCGATCGTCCGCAAATCGCGTGCAATCGCTCCTCGGTTCGCCGATGCTTTACGACAGTGGAGATATCCAGGCTCAAACGGAGTTGCGCGTCCTGGGCAGCATCGCGTGCAGTTCTTCCACGATCCGAGCGACCCCATCGCCTAGTGAGGAATGCAGGAGTTCGTGCAGCTTCGACATCAATTCGCCCTCGCGGTGGAAAACCGAATCGAACGACGGGGAAAAGGTCTGCTTCCCCTTTTCGATCGAGAATCGATGCTCTCCGCCATTCGCCGAGGCGAATCCCGTCGAGGCGAACACCTGCTCGCCAGGCAAGGAAAGAGGGCCTCCCTCATTCGGCATCCATTGCGAACGAGTCTTGCGGGCAGTTCGAGTGCTTCCCCCCTGTACGCTCGAGGCCGGTTCGCTCGTCCCCAGGAGGTCCTCCATGGTGACATCGAGCGCCATGGCGATGCGACGCAAGGTGCCGGCTCTCGGAAGCCCCGTCTTGCCGCTTTCGATCTGATATAACGCTGTTCGAGAAATCTCGGCGCGACTGGCCAACTCATCCGGACCCCAACCCTTTGCATACCGAAAGTCACGGACCCTGATCGCCAAGTTCATCGTGGATTTCCTCGTCGTTGAGGTTCTCTATCAGTTGAATGCCCTACCTCGCACACAAACATCACCGAGACGCCGCGAATATGTTTCGATCTGAACGACACCGATCAATCTCGAAACAATCTGTGGCGATTCAAAAATTTACATAACCCCAAAATGTGGGTCAAGAGTGTCGAGAGTAGAAAAATTTGGCAATACTATCCTCGGTCGCCTGATGAAACCGGTTATACTCTACGAGACCTATTTCCATTTCTTTCGAAATCACGTTTTATCAAACACAATACCTCACTTTTTCGCGGACCATCAAAATCGGCCGCGAACAGTTGCTTCTACCGAAGAAAACGCACAATTGCGATCGAGCCAATAACTTCGATGCAATTCCATTAAATTCGTTCAACTGTAATCATGGCATCGCCGGAGCCGGACACGTCGATGAACGAAGTTGTCGGCCCGTGCGGGTCGGCATTACCCCTGCTTTCGCTCCAATTCCTGATGGATGCCGACGACGAGCGCCGGATCTCGTTTTTCGAGGAGGTGAGCGATGCGTGATTCCGGGAATTCCATTTTCCTGAGCATCTCCTCGACCCGCTTCCAGAGCCGCTCCTGCTTCTTCCCCTCGGAGAGATAAAGCTCCGCCGCCAGCTCGGCCAGTTGCTGAAGCTTGATTCCATCCCAGTTCTTATAATATCGTTGAATGATTTTTTGTTGATACGGACTGAGATCGGCCATCGGCTCGCTCCTCACTTGGCGAATTACATTTCTTCGAGGTCGCTCGCGAATTGCAAGCCCGTTGTCGACGCATGTCGGGGAAAGACGCCCCGCGACCGGCGGGTTGATCCGGCAAGATCCCCGACACATCAGCACAGGAAAAAACCCCGGCCATGTCAAGTCGCCATGGCCGGGGTCTCGGGTTTTCGGTCGAGGGTTCCGGAAAAATCCCGGGGTGACGGTTTCACGCGGCGCGAGTAAGGTTCAGACTTTGCTCTCCGGCCGGCTCCCACGCCCGATCACCCGGCCGACGCTTGATCCGCGAGATAGGCGGCCAGGCTGTGCTGGACCCTGGACGAGACCGGCGTTGTCGTGGCCGGTTGAGCGTTCTTCTGGACGGAGACCACCGGGTTCTGGCGCTGAGTCCTCGCCGCCTTTGACGCCTGGATACGCGGGCTGTAATTCACGGCGACCGGCTTCGCGGCGGCATTCCCGGAGAGGCTCCTGGCGAGGACCGCCCTGGCCCCCGGGATCGCCTTGCTGCCGCCGAGCCGTGCCAGGTCTCCGCGGAGAGCCGCGGAATGCCGCACGTTGAGCACGGTGCGGGACGACTCGAATTTCATCCCGTCGAAAGTTTCACCGCTGATGGTCGCCTTCGTCTTGCCGAACGGCAGATTGATCTGGTCGGCCCGGAAGACGAACGTGGCATCCGGGAATTCGTCGCGATTCACCCGACGGTTCACCCGGGCGATCGGCCTGGCCCCGTTGAGCGAGACGGTATCGGGGTTGATCTGGGAAACCTTGAATCCAGAGGTCCCATAGACGTAGACCCGGACCAAATCGCGATGCCGAGTATCGATGATCCGGTGCTCGTGGGGATTGATCTGGATGAATGGAGCACAGGTTTCGGTCGGCGTGGGGGTCGGGGTCGGGGTGGGGATGGTTGCATCGGAGAGTTTCACGGCCTGCTGGGGGAAGAACGCCTCCCC
>CALKTZ010000842.1 GCA_937997355.1 uncultured Planctomycetales bacterium
CCGGCTCGTGCGGCAGATCCTCGCCGCCGACGGTGCCGATCCCGCCACCCGCCCCGCCGCCAAGTTCTCGCTCGATCGAGAAGCCGATCCCAACCTGATCACCCGAGACGTCGGCCGGCTCTTCCTGGGAATGGACATCACCTGCTGCCAGTGCCACGACCACCCGCTCATCGACGGCTACAAGCAGTCGTATTATTACGGAATCTATGCGTTCCTGAATCGGGAGGTCCTGATCACCGATCCCAAGGACGGCGCCGTGATCGGCGAGAAGGCGGAGGGGGACGTCACCTTCGCCTCGGTCTTCAAGAAGAAGGTCAGCCACAAGACCGGGCCGAGGATTCTGGACCTCAAGCCGCTCGACGAGCCGAACACCCCCGATGCCCAGGGATACCTGGTCCCTCCCAACGCCAACAGCACCGTCCGCCCGGTCCCCATTTACAGCCGACGCGCCCGACTGGCCGACAGCCTGACGTCGGGCGAAGTCACGCCATTCAGCCGGAACATCGCCAACCGGCTCTGGGCGTTGATGTTCGGCCGGGGGATCGTCCACCCGCTCGATCTGCATCACGACGGCAATCCCCCCAGCAACCCCGAGCTCCTCGACCTGCTGGCCCGCGAATTCACGGCGATGCAGTACGACGTCAAGGCGTTCCTCCGCGAGCTGGCGCTCACGCGGGCCTACCGTCGATCGAGCGAGCCGCCCCCCGGCACGGAGAGCGAGCCGCTCGATCCGGGCCTCTTCGCCGTGGCTTCGGTTCGGGCGCTTTCCCCCGAACAGCTCAGTTGGAGCGTCATGCAGGGGCTCGGGATTCGGGCCTCCTATGAGTCTCTGGCCATCCGGCAGCTTGACGGCGTGGACCCCCGGATGCGGGCGATCCTGGCGTCCGACGCCAGGCGGAGAGCCCTCCGCACCTCGATGATCGAGGAGGAAGTGACCCGGCAGCTTGAAGGTTACGTCGCGCAGTTCATCTCCCTGTTCGGCGGCGTGGCCGGGCAGCCGCAAGCCGCCGCCGAGGCCGGCTCGACCGTCGACCAGGCCCTCTACATCCTCAACGGCGGGACGATCCGATCCTGGACCTCGGCCGGATCGAGCTGGCTGCCGGGGACCCTCGCGCATGTGACCGACCCCTCGGCGGTTGCCGACGGCCTTTATCTGAACCTCCTCTCGCGACGCCCCACCGCCGAGGAACGCGCCGAGGCCGTCGAGTATCTCGCCGAGCGGACGCGCAACCTCGCCAAAGGCCAGGACCCGGCCAAGGAACGGGCCGCCGCGATCGCCGACCTCACCTGGTCGCTCGTCGCCTCCAGCGAGTTCCGTTTCAACCATTGAGCGAGAATCCATCCACAAATAGCTTCGGGCCTCGAAAGGAACCTGGCCATGAAATGCGACTACGCTTGCAATTCGGCGGATCACGCGTTATCTCGGCGGCGATTCCTGGGGAGCGTCGGCGCCTCGGCGGCCGGCATCGGATTGGGATTTTCCAGCTTCACCAGGCCCGCGATCGCCAACGAGCTGATCAAGAAGCAGCGGCAGGTTTTGGTGATCTGGCTCCACGGCGGCGTTAGCCAGCTCGAAACCTGGGACCCCAAGCCCAAGACCGACACCGGCGGGCCGTTCCGCTCGATTGAGACGAGCGTGCCGGGGGTGCGCATCTCCGAGCTTCTCCCCGGCACCGCCAGGCAGATGCACCGCATCGCATTGCTGCGGAGCATCAACACCAAGGAAGACGACCACGCCAAGGGGCAATACCTCCTCCATACCGGTCGTCGGCAGTCCCCCGCGGCGATCTTCCCGCACCTCGGCTCGGTGATGGCCCGCTGCCTCAGCGAAGAGAAGAACCCCCTCCCCGGCTATATCCACGTGATCTCGGGGGGAGGTTATCGAGGTTCGACCGAAGCCGCCTACCTCGGCGCCAAGTATAACGCGCTCTATCTCGGCGGCGGGGTAGCCCCCTCCAACATCGAGCCCGACCCCGCGCTGGCCAAATCCGGGGCGACGGGGCGGCGAGCACTGCTCGCCCATGCCAACGCCCGCTTCGCCCGGGGCCGCCGGACCGCCCAGACCGAAGCTTACACCGCGACCTACGAGCAGGCCCTGCAACTGATGGAGCGGCGGGAGGTTTTCGACCTCTCCAGGGAACCCGCTCGCGAGCAGGAGCGCTACGGATCTCACGAGCTAGGCCGCCAGTGCCTGACGGCCCGCCGGCTCCTCCAGGCGGGCGTGACGTTCGTCCAGGTCGGCCATTCCAACTACGACACCCAGAATTTCGACTTCCATCTCGAACAGGTCGGCGAGTTCGACCAGGCGTTTTCCACCTTGCTGGAAGACCTCGGCTCGCGCGGGATGCTGGAACACACCCTGGTGATCGTGAAGTCGGAGTTCGGCCGGACCCCCAACATCAACCATCTCTACGGCCGAGATCACTGGTCGGCCGCCTGGTCGATCGCGATGGCGGGCGCGGGCATCAAGCCGGGGAACGTCGTCGGCAAGACCAACGCCCGAGGGACCGAGGTCGTCGACAAGC
>CALKTZ010000843.1 GCA_937997355.1 uncultured Planctomycetales bacterium
CAGGGGACGTCGCGGTGGGTGAGGAGGACCATCGCATGGAAGACCAGGTCGGCCGTTTCCTTCACGAGATGCTCGGAACCGGCGATGCCGGGCTCCTCGCCGGCCTCGATCGTCTCGGCGGCCTCTTCCAGGATTTTCGCCCCGATCCGGGTCGTCCCCCCTTGCAGGAGCTTCGCCACGTAGGAAGGCTTTTCGGGTGGGTTGGCCTTCCGCTCCGCCAGCACCTGCGCCAGCCTCGACAAGATCGACGAATCCACCATGCACACCCCGCCCCTCGCGGCCTCGATCATTTCCATCCCGACAATTCGCAGCCGGGGCGACAGCCCCGCTCTTCCTGCTTTACAATCCCAGGATAACCTCCCCGGCGGCTCCGGGAAATTTGTTTCCCGGCCAACCGTACAACCTTTGTGCAAAATTTCGGACATCTCCCCGCATGCCCGACGGCGACATCGAGACCGAATTCGGCATCCCCATCCCCGGCCGCATCCTGCCGGAATCGGCCTGGGCGCGCACGGCGATCAAGCGCCTGCCCGAGCCCGGCCCGCTCGATTGGGCCGCCATCTTCGGCCGGTCCGCCCCGGTGGTCCTCGATCTCGGCTGCGGCAACGGCCGGTTCACCCTCCAGAGCGCCCTGGCCCGCCCCGACTTCGACCACATCGCCGTGGACGTGCTGCCGGTCGTGATCCGCTACGCCACCCGTCGCGCCAACCAGCGAGGGCTCCGCAACACGCGATTCGCCGTCAAAGACGCCCAGACCTTCGTCCGGTCCTACGTCGGGGCGGGGTCGCTCGCCGAGGTCCACCTCTATCACCCCCAGCCGTTCCACGATTCGAGGCAACGCCACCTGCGCCTGGTCACCCCCCGGTTCCTCGCCGACGTCCATCGCGCGCTCGGCCCCGGCGGCCTGTTCGTCATCCAGACCGACAATCCCGACTACTGGTCCTACATGACCCGGGTCCTCCCGGAATTCTTCGCCTTCGAGGAGCATCCGGACCCCTGGCCCGATGCGCCGGAAGGCCGCTCCCGCCGCGAGATCCTGGCACGCCAACGCGGGCTGAAAGTGTTCCGCGGCCTGGGCATTCGCCGCGACGACCTGCCGGCCGAAAGAATGGATTCGCTGATCGGATCGCTCCCCGAGCCCAAATTCCGGAGCCGGGGACCCTGGTGCGACCTCGACCGCGAGGAGATGGGCGAACACCGCGGCCGTTAGCGGGCGCGTTGGAAAAACGCCCCGCGCGACGGCGGTTGCGTAAAAATGTCTTGCAATCATGTTGGCATCGAGCCGGCTTTCGCGTTAAGCTCGCCACCATCGGACGGATCGTTGCTTCCTCCCGGCGGAGGTTGAGTGGCCATGATGTTCTCATGCACGTGTCCCACGTGCGAGCATGTCAATCATGTCGACTGGTCGTGGATCGGGCGTGAGTTGTACTGCGCGGGCTGCGGCAAGCCCTACCTCGTCCCCGCGCCGATGGAAACGATCGGCCCCTCGAAGACCCCGGCAGACTCCGCGTCGAATTCCGACGATCCGCAGAATCTGATCCGATTCCGCTGCCCGGGATGCAACAAGAAATATTCGACCACGGGCAAGTTGAGTGGGAAGAAGGTCCGCTGCAAGGGATGCGGAATCAGCCTCCGGGTCCCCGGCAAGAATCGCTCATCCAGCCCGCGATCCAGGGCCTTGAAGCGGAAATTCTCGGGGATCGGCGAGGACGATGTCTCCCGCCCCCAGGCCGGAGAATCCGCCTCGAGCTCGACGGCCCGTCGCGCCTTGCCCGGCCTCGACGAACCCCCGAGGAGCCGCACCGAGATCCCCTCCCCCGTCGAGTCCGGCGAAGATCATCGGGATGACGCCGAGGAATCCGTCGACGGGCTCATGCCGATCCTCGAAGACTCCGGCCTCCTGCGTTCTCGCGAGCAGCGAAAAAGGCGCCAGGAAGCGATCCTCGGCTCCCGGTCCGAGGCCATGGAGCGGGTCAGCCGGGAGGTTGCCGAGGAGGAGGAGCGCCTCAAGCAGAAGCGGCGGAAGCAGGCCCGGCAACGCGCGAAGCAGCGGAAGAAACGACTGAGCTATTTCGACACGAAGGAGACCGTCACCCTCGTGGCCTGGGTCTCCCTGCTCGTGGCGAATCTCGCGGCCGTCGCCTGGGGGTTCCCCCAATTCCGGTTCATGCTGGGATGCCTGCTCTGCGTCGTCGGCTTCATCATCTATCTGCTCGGCTGGGCGGCGATCAAGCAGCTCGCCTACGATGAGGGGGATTTCCGGGGCCTGGCGTTCCGCTTCTTCCCCCCCTATCAGTGGTGGTTCGTGTGGAGCCGATGGGGCGATACCCGCGAGTACGCCATCTTCTTCGCCGTCGGCCTCCTCATCGTGGCCCTCGGCGGCTCGGTCATCCGGACCTCGCCGGCCGGCCAACGCGCCGAGCAATCCGAACGCGCCTATCAGAAAATGCTCTCGGATCAGGAAGACTTCGCACCTCAAGCCAACGACGCGCCAACCCTCCTCAACCCGGGCGAGTGATCGACAGCCCGCACGCATCGATCGAGGTGTATCCGAGCGGTTCACGATCGGTTTGCTC
>CALKTZ010000844.1 GCA_937997355.1 uncultured Planctomycetales bacterium
CCTCCCGAGCGGGGATCACCCGGCGAAACTCGGGCTGAAGGTGCCAGCAGTAGAGCGCGTCTTCCCAGGGGATCGACTCGCCGAACCGATAGGCGAGCACGATGATGGAGGCCTCGACGATGATGGCGAATTCCGTCGGCCCTCTTCGAACATCCTCGATCATCTGTCGAGTAATGTTGGGGCGGAAGAGGGTCAATTCATGTCCGGAAGGACCGAACGAATATTCCGTCGAGTTCGGCCACGTCCTCTGACGCGAACGAAACCGCTCTCCCACGCGATAGACCGGGACCAGCGGGGGCCGACTCATCAGAATCTGCCTTCGCGTGCGCGACGGGCCGGAACCGGGTTCATAATCCGACATCGGATTCATTGAACGCTATGATCCTCTGGCGTTGCGCACAGATCCTTTGTGCGGGAGTCCCGGCGATGGGAGCAATGGAGGGGACGACCTATGTCCACATCATTGCAGGAATTGCCTGGCTGGGTCCAATCGCAAACCAGGCTCGCGGCATTCTCTCTGGGCGCAGTGTCAGTGCAAGCATTGCGGCTGCTAGCGTTGCAAGCGAGATCAATCGCATCCGCGATGGAACACCGTTTTTTATACCGCATTCACAAGATGTTTCAATGGGTAAACTGTAATTTCTAAAAGAGTTGCTGCTTCAAAGAAACGCCGGGAAAAATCGAAAAATTTATTGCGCGTTGAGGGTTTGATTCCGGATTAGCACAATTTTGCCGGCTTCGCCGGCTCTCGATGGAATAGCATTGGCGAAATGAATTTTTTGTATCTAAAATGCTTGAAGATCGGTGGATTGATCGTATAGAGTGTGTGGATGGATCGGAGGGTTCCGGGAGGCATGGAATCCATTTGATCGTCACGTTCGGAAAAAGTCGAAAGGGGGGGGCCGAGGCCGGGAGATTTGTTCTTGTTTCCCAATAATCGCTTTTTGCGAATTGACGGCTTACGTTTCGATTGCGGAAGGGGCGTGTCGGAATTAGGGATTGATCGGCCGGCGAAAGGTCCCGACGGTTTGACGAATTCTTCACCGACTTGACCAACCGATAACGTTCCTTAGAATAGACTTAGCGAAATACTTCAATGTCGGCTGGAGTGTTTCGAGTTCCGGGGCTTCTGAATCCCTGGGAATCGAAATTTCCGCCAAATCTTAAAGTCTAAATTGTGACAAAAGCATTCATCTTTGCTTTTCCATTCTGCTTGATGTCTTAATATGTTCGTTCATGGTGCCGCGTCCTGTTCGTTGCCAGATTGGCTTTCTGAATTTGGTCCTCGCGGAAAGCCATTGAGGGATTGGTGTACCGGACATCGAATTTTCTTGGACATTGCAGGGGCGGTTCGATCAAACAACCGAACGACGGCCTTCGAGGCCGCATTGATGGGAAAGTAAATTCGAACCGCAATCGCACGGAATCAACAAGAGGAAACGAGAGTCGATAATGAGCCTGTCGAAACGAATTCGCGGACTGCGCTATGCCAAAGGTTGGGGGCCCGATGAACTGGCCATTCGCGCCAAGATTTCTCGGACGGCCCTGTACCAGATCGAACGTGGTAACACGAGCAAACCGCAGGCCGGAACGCTTCGGCGGATTTCGAGGGCCTTGGGGGTTGCGCTCGAAGAATTGCTGGACGACGTGCCGAGGCCGAGCGGTGCCGACGAGCATGGCCTCTCCGGCGGCTCTTCGGCTTCGGGTCCGGAGGGAGAATTCGGCCCGAACATGCCGTCCCACTTCCAGGGCGTGGGCGAAGCCGGACGCCTGGGGAGCATGGATCGCGCGGAAGAATTGATCGAGAAGTTCCGCCGGTTGCTCGCCTCTCCGCTCGCGGAAGGGGTCGCGGTGATCGTCGAGGAGTCCTATCGCCTGTTGCCGATTATCCCGCCGCCGGAAGTGGATGAACCGATTCGCTATGCACCATCGGTGGATCTCGAGGCCGATACTCGGCGGGGCCGTGGCGGTCTTCGTCACGCCGAGTGATTCGAGCCGTCCGTCCTTCGAGCCGTGGTGACCGTTCGCCGAGCATGGTCCCTTCTTGCGCGCCCAATCGTGGATTAGTGGGCCCGGAAGAAGGGATCACGGATCGCGTTCGCCCCGATGGCAATCCCGGTAGCCCCCGCGAATATGAATATCGATGCCTGAGAGCGATCAACGCGACGTACCCCTGCTCACTTCGGAAGCCTGGCTTTCCGCCATCGCCTCGCAGACCGTCCGCGTGGGCGTCATCGGCCTGGGCTATGTCGGGCTCCCCCTGGTGGAACTGTTCGCCCGGGTTGGGTTCCGGGTCCTGGGGTTCGACGTCGATGCCCGAAAGATCGAGTTTCTCCGCGACGGCCGCAGCTACATCGGCCACATCGATTCGAGCCGGGTCAAGGCGCTGCGCGACGCGGGCCGATTCGAGCCGACCGGCGATTTCTCCCGGCTCGTCGAGGTCGACGCCATCCTGATCTGCGTCCCCACCCCGCTCGGGGAGAATCGAGAGCCCGACCTGGGGGCGGTCGTTCAGACCGGCAAATCGATCGGCCGGTATCTGCGGCCGGGGCAACTCGTGGTCCTGGAGAGCACCACCTATCCCAGCACCACGCGGGATGTGCTTCGCCCGGAGTTGGAGGCCGGCGGCCTGAAGTCCGGCGTCGACTTCTTCCTC
>CALKTZ010000845.1 GCA_937997355.1 uncultured Planctomycetales bacterium
CCTTGGCCATCAACTTACGGACGATTGTCGCGAACGCCGCGGGAACGCCGCGGGCAACTTGCTCCAAGGGTTCGGGATCTTCCATCCGTTGTTTGAAGATCTTGTTGATCATGTCCCCCCCTTCGAAGGGGGGATTTCCCGCGAGGGTGAAATAAAGGGTGCATCCCAGGCTATAGAGGTCGCTCCGACGATCGGCCTTGGCGGCATCGCTGAGTTGTTCGGGGCTTGCGTAGTCCAGTGTCCCGAGCACCGCGTTGGCACGCGTGAGTGCGGCCTCTTCACCCAGGGCGCGGGCCAGGCCCAGGTCGAGGATTTTTGCATCCCCCTCGGGGGTGATCATGATGTTCGAGGGCTTGATGTCCCGGTGGACGAGACCGGCTTTGTGGGCGGCTTCGAGGCCGTCGATTACTTTCAGAAAAAGGCGTGAGGCGTCCGGGACGCTGAGCGGACCTTGCTGGCGATTCTTCACCAGGTCGAAGAGACTGACCCCCTTGATGTACTCCATCACCATGTAATGAATATCGCCTACGGAACCTTCACCGAGGGTCTTGGCCAGGTTCGGGTGCGAGGTGCGACGGGAAAGATCACGCTCTCGCTGGAACCTCAGCAGGGCGTTTTCCTCTTCGAGCGCCTTTCGAGGCGGAAGGACCTTGATGGCGACCCGATTGCCATCGGGGGCGGAGGCGAGGAACACCTGCCCCATCCCGCCACGCCCCAGGGGCCGCAGGAGGCGGTATCCGTCCAGGATGAATCCGAGCGTGGCGCCGGCCAGGATCTTCCGGGCCTGATAGGAGGTCAGCAAGCCCTGGTCGATCAGCTTCTGAGCGAGCCGTACCGGTGACTGCGGATCGGATTCGGAGTCGAGGCCGATCGAACGGCGAGCCTCGGCAATTTCACGCGACGAGACCAAACCTGTCTTGATCAGGTTCTCGACGAAGTCATCAAGCCCGATCATTGCCCCGCCACCTCGATTCTCCCTCCGCTGAACTCCATTCGTGGCTCTCAAAAGCGTTCGCTAATCGGGCGTGGGCTGCAACTGGTTGACCGCGTGGATGACGAGGCAGGTGACGTTATCCTTCGAATCATTACTCAACGCTAAATTCTTAAGAATTTTCGCCGCTTGCTGAGGATCGTCAACCGTGCCGAGGATCGCGGCAATCTGATCGTCGGGGACGACGCCGGTCAATCCATCGCTGGCAAGCAGGAAGCGATCATTCGCCCGCACATCGAGGGCGCGGATATCCTCGGGGCCGCCGCGTGCATCCTTGCTTCCCAGGTACAGATAAAGGACATTCTTGAATTTATGATTGGTGAGTTCTTCCCGGGTAATCGTCCCCGCGTCGAGGAGGGCGTCCGCCAGGGAGTGATCCTTGGTAAGTTGTTCCAGCCGACCATCGCGAAATCGATAGGCGCGGGAATCGCCAATTCCGGCGATGAAAACCCGATTCTCCTGAAACTGAGCCAGGACGACCGTCGTCCCCATGTTGGAGAACTCGGTGACGGCGCCGGAACTTCCCAGGATCTCTTGATTCACCTCGGCGACCGCTTCGCGGATCGCGTCCTTGATCCGGCCCGGTTCATTCACGTCGGGATTTAATCGTTTCGCCGCGGCTTTCGGGATGAGATCCACCGCCATCAGGCTTGCCTGCTCGCCGGCCTGCTGCCCCCCCATCCCGTCGGCCACGATGAAGAGGGAGGACGGGGCGAGATCCAGGGATGGCAGATCGTCGCCATTCTCATGGGGATTATCGTGAGAGATTGGGCCGCGGCCCGGCACATAAAAATTATCTTCGTTATGATCGCGATAATTACCACGGACCGATACAACGCCGACTCGGAGTATCAGTTGGCCCGGCATGAGCGAGACCGAACGGCCGGTCGAGAATTCAGCGGTCCGCTCGGAATCGATCGATTGAACTGGGTCCGGTCTTAATAGGTGTTCGCACCATTTCCTGAATCGCCTGAGCGCACTCACGTCGTCCGCCTTTTTGGTTTCAGGACTCTTACCGAATACTTCATGCCATCTCCCCTACTTTACGTTGTATCGGTTTCTGAGGCGACTTCAATGGTGCCCTGCCAGGAATTGCAAGCCTGGATGTGAGTTCTTCCGGCGGGGAGCTTTCCTACCATCATGGGAGGTCATTTCGTTACCTCGCCGATGGAATTACCGATCTTTCAAATCCGCGCGTGAACAGGGCTGGCCCACCGCATCAGGTCGTCGATTCCTACGGAACGGTAGGTCACGAATAGCTCTCCCGCTTCGAATCCGGCCGTCAGGCCGTGGTATCGGTTCATGGTTTCAACCGCCTTGAAGATCCCCGCCTTGTTCGGCGGGAATTGCGTCTCGTAGGCGCGGATCGCTTCGAGCTTGACCTCCAGGGTCGAGCCGATATCGGTGATGAGGTTCCCCGACGACTCGGGGAGGTCGAGCCCGTGCAATGCGATCGTGTATCCGAGTT
>CALKTZ010000846.1 GCA_937997355.1 uncultured Planctomycetales bacterium
GATCTCCTGGCCGAGCCCCGCGAGATGTCCGACTCCCCGGGCTCGATCAAGATCGCCAAGGCAAGGACGGCCGGCATGATCAGCCTGAACAACGTCGAGTTCGTCTACCCGGGGACCGACCGCCCCGTGCTGCGAGGGATCTCGCTCGACGTCGAGCCGGGTGAGACGATCGCGCTCGTCGGCCGGAGCGGATCGGGGAAATCGACGCTCTGCAACCTGATCGCGCGGTTTTACGACCCCACCTCGGGGGTGATCCGGCTCGACGGGATCGACTTGCGACAAATTGAAGTCGAGAGCTACCGGAAGCTGCTGGGGATCGTCGAGCAGGATATCTTCCTCTTCGACGGCACGATCGCCCAGAACATCGCCTACGGCGACCGAACCGCGACGCAAGGGCAACTCACCGAGGCGGCGCGGATCGCCAACGCGGCCGAGTTCATCGAGCAACTGCCCGACGGATACGACACGCTCATCGGCGAGCGGGGCATCCGGCTGAGCGGAGGTCAGCGTCAGCGATTAGCAATCGCCCGCGCGGTGCTCGCCGATCCCCGGATCTTCATCCTCGACGAGGCGACCAGCAGCCTCGACAGCGAGAGTGAGCGGCTGATCCAGCAGAGCCTCACCGAAGTCCTCCGCGACCGGACCTCGTTCGTCATCGCCCACCGGCTCAGCACGATCCGCCACGCCGACCGAATCCTGGTGTTGCAGGACGGCGAGATCGTCGAAATCGGCAGTCACGACGAGCTTGTCGCCTCCAGCGGCCTCTATCGAGACATGGTCGAGCTGCAACGGCTCGAACGGGGCGAGGGGATCGGGCAGGGGATCTCCGGGTGAACGATCGCCTCACCTCGCGGGCGTTGCGTCTTTTCCGGACGAGTATGCCGCCGCAACATCCCAGATGAGGGCCGTCGTGTCGTTCATCCCCGTGACGAGCGACCTGCCGTCGGGTGAAAAAGCCAAGGAGGCGACATGACGCCCCCCGGTGTCGAGCTTCAAGAGCTCGCGTCCGTCGGCAACATCCCAGAGGCGAATCGCGGTGTCGTCTCCTTCGGGGGCGCCGTAAGTCGACGATGCGGACGCAAAGACCTTCCCATCCGGCGAGAACGCCACATGCGCCCCCCAATTCCTGGCGAGGCGAATCGCATGGCGGATCTTCCCCGTCCTCAATTCCCGGACGATCAGCTGATCCTCGAAATTCCCGCTCGTGACGGCCAGCGTCCCGTCGCGCGAGAGATCCGCATGCTGGACCCTCGCCGGCTTCCCAGCTCTCATTTTATCGTTCCGAATGTGTCCGACGGCCTCAAGGCTCCTCACCTCCCTGCCGCGATCGACATCCCAAAGTCGGATCACATGTTCATCGCCGATCGAGGTCAGCATCTTGCCGTCCGGGGAGAAGGCGAGCGTGTGGAGTCGACGATTCTCCCCGACCAGCCCGGAAACTCGCTTGCCGGATGAAATCTCGAAGACTTCGATCAGTGTGTGAGGCTTCGGTTCGACTCCGGGGGGATCGTCGTTCATGAACCGTTCTTGATCCCACTCGCCGACCGCCGCGAATCGTCCATCGGCCGAGATCGCCAATGCGACCGCGCGGTTCGCGACGTTGATCTCGCGGACCAGCTTCCCATCGGACCGATTCCAAAATCGTACCCTGCCTGCATATCCCTCGAAGGGCTTTGAATACTCCGAGCTTGCCACCATGAGCGAACCGTCCGGCGAGAATCGGACCGAGCGGACGTATCCCTCGTCTCCCATATCGAGCGCCCCCATGGGCTTACCCGTCGCGACATCCCATCGCTGGAGGACTCCATCCTGCCCACCGGAGAGGATCATCCGGCCATCCGGAGAATAGGCCGCCGAGATCACGCCCGTTTCATGGAGATTTCTATTCTCAAACAACTCCTTGCGAGTAGTGAGGTCCCACAGGTGTACCGTCGGGCTCCCGCGCTCGGCGGCGACCGTCCGTCCATCCGGCGAGATGGCGACCCCGCCGGCATAACCGGCAAGGTAAGTCTTCTTGGCGGGGATGATCTCACGAAGCTTACCGGTGGGCATCTCCCAAATCACCAAGGCCGCGCCATGTCCTGATATCAGGCGGGAGCCATCCTTGGAAAGCATCATTGCTCTAAGAGGGCCGAGATCTTTTCCTAATTCGAGATTTCGCAGATGACGGCCGGTCTCGGCATCCCAGATTTTGATTTCGGGGTGCAACACGAAAACCTTCTTTTCCTGATTCTGCTGCCCCCGACAGCCGCTCGTGACCAGGCTTCTGCCATCGGCCAGGAAGCACAGGCCGTTAATCCCGTACTCATGGACACCGACATACCTTCGAGGCTTGTCATCACCAGCCAGCTCCCAGACACAGACCGTTTCTTGACCTCCAGTCGAAGATGAGCCTAGCGCAAGGAGTCGGCCGTCCGGAGAAAATGCCAGGAGCTGTCGAGTATAGTTCCGAGGCTCGACATTCAACTCCCTGATCGGCTTGCCCGTCGCGACATCCCATAATCTGACGACGGGATCATAGGTGCTCGATGTGGCGAGAGTCTTGCCATCCGGGGAAAACGCAACGCCTTCAACCCGCTCCTTGTGGATTTTCTCGCGAATCACGTCCTTGGCGGCGACGAAATCCCAGAGTTGGACCATGCCGCCATCTCGGCCGATTGCCATCTTCGTGCCGTCGGGAGAGTAGACCGCGACGAAAGCCGTGGGGAGCGATTCCTGACCGGGAATTTCGCGCACGGGGAAGCCGGTTGAAACGTCCCAGAACCGGACAAACCCATCCCACGAAGCCGAAGCGAGTATCTTGCCGTCCGGAGAAAACGTGACGCTGGTGACACCATCCTCGTGTCGCAATCGCGTGGTTCCCAGCCGCAGTCGAGCCCCCTTCGGCAAGGGTGCTTCTTGCGGTTCAGGATTCACGATCGCGTTGGCTTGCGCGACACGAGATTTCTTGAGAACAGGTGCGGGCGCAGACGAGCGAGTCGGATCCTGCTCCCCCGGCCGGCCGGTGCTGGTCCACGCGAACCCCGCGATCAAGGTCGACGCCATCAACACGGCCAGGGTCACAAACTTCAATTTGCTCAGGGCCAACGCGCGGAGACCACCGCGAGCCAGCGTCATCACCGCCGCCGAGGCCGCGACCGTCTCCGCACGCCCCAGAGTAACTCCCCAGGCGATCCGAGCGGTGGTTGTTGTCAGCTTGGCGGGAACCGCCGCCGTGAGACTCCCTTCCCCCAGCGATTCGACGAACAGCGCGGCCGAGGCCCCGAGCCCTCGCCGGATCAATCGCGTGCGGAGCAAGTCCTTGGCGCGGGCCAACCGCCCCGAGACGGTCCCCTTCGTCCAGCCGAGGGC
>CALKTZ010000847.1 GCA_937997355.1 uncultured Planctomycetales bacterium
CCCGGCCGGCCTCTCGAGCCTGGGCCGGATCACGGCGTGCAGCCCGAAGCCCCGGGGATCCTCGAGCCAGCCGCACAGCCGGGCGCCGACCCCGGACAGGTCGGCCCCGACGGGGATCGCCGTGAAGAAGATCGTCGGCCAGATACGATAGAACCGCTCCCCGTCCGCGGCCACGTCGGATTCGGGCAGCCCCCGGAAGATCGCGTCCTGGATGTGCGCGAGCTCCACCGGGAACCCGAGGAGCTCCGGGTAGCGGTAATGGCCGCCGAACCTGCTCTTGGTGATGACGCCCACCGAGCAGCCGATCGAGCGGGCCAGGTCGTTTATCCCGTAGTAACAATCGCGGACCAACCCTCCGGTCGTCCGATACCAGTCCAGGAGCTCGAGCGTCTCCCGCTTGACCCTCCGGCTGCCTTTCCAGGCGACCGATGCCGATTCCGTCATGTCACTCCCCTCCCGATGCAGTCCAGATGAAATCCTCAACGCACGCAAGAAATCTCGACGCGGACGCCGCCGACCCTCGTGAAGTCGTGCCCGCAGGACGGGCACGACTCGATGCCGTCATTCGTGATCATGCCGCACCCTCTCGGCCGCGGCATGGAGCCTTTGGAGGACGTTCAGCTCCTCCGGCGTACCGTAGCCGTAATCGTTGTAGTAAAGCCTGCCGCCCTCGATCGCCCGATGGAGGATCTCCTCCAGCTCGAGCAGCTCGGCCAGGGCGGCGACCCTCTCCCCGCCCCCGGCCGGATTCCCGCAAACCGAACATCCCATCGTTTCCCCTCCGGGTCACCGGGCCCCGTTGTCGTAGCCCATCACGCCCAGGTCGTGATACGGGTCGACCGCGAGATTCTCCTCGGTAAGCTGGAGCTCCGCCTCGATCCAGCCGCCCACATACATGAACCCCTCGCGACAATCCGACATCGCGATCGCGAACCCGAGGAGCGTCATCTCGGGCACCTCGCGGTCGTCGAGGCCCTGATGGGCGGCCCGCATCCCGCAGATGGCGGCGTCGTATCTCCCGCTGAAACTGCCCATGGTCCGTCCCCCAATCGGCCATGCGCCCGGGGCGGCATGGCGACCTCCCGGTAAAAAGAAAAGGCGGCCCTATTTAAGGCCGCCCCCGGATGGATGACGCAATCCCGACCGAAATTAAGGCGGGATTTTTAGCCCGGCGCGAACGGGTCCGAGGCGCGCCGCATTTCCCACATGGCATGGTCCTCGAGCGATGCGGCAGTATTCCTTGCGAGATTACGCTCTATCGGCCACAGGGCCGCCAGGGGAAATTCCTCCCGGCCGCATCTGTACCGCGCTGCCGCGAAATCGGCCCATGATTGACGCCAACCCCCGAAATCGCTCCCCATCGCGGCCGAATTCGCGGCGGCCGTGACGAATTTCCCGATGCCCGAACCCCCAAAATCACCCATCGGCAACCCTCCGATCCCGCCGCGGCCCGGCCGCGTATTCTTCGTCGTCGCCGAGCGCCCGGAACAGGCGACCGGTGAGGGCCTCCTCGATCCCCCAGAAGATCGCCAGCACGCTCCTCCCGTCGAAACGCCCGCCGTAGCCGTACTCGCCGGCCACCGCTTCCATCCACGAGTCGCGAAAATCGACGCCGACGCCGTCGCCGCCGGGCCTGGAAACGGCCTCCGCCCTCGCCCGAATCGAATCAGCCATCGGCATCCCCCCAATCCGCCGCGATAGTCGCCGCACGGTGCGCATCCCTGAGGGCCCCGACACGATTAGCGGCATCCTGGCGCCACAGCGGGCCGAGACGTCGGGGGCCCTCCAATACGGTGGCCGCGATATGCCACCCCAATCGGACGCCCCCTTCGATGAGCCCGCGACAAGCCCGATCCGCGGCTCGCTCGCAAGGGACCCCGAATCTCGTCATCATCTCACCACCCCCCGACCGCGTCACGCCCCACCGGCGCCAGGGCGGAGTGCACGGCGAGGTGAGTCGCGTCGTAGCTGGCCAGTACCGCGTCGAACTCGCGGTATACGGCAAAACCACGCTTACCCTCCCGCCATGCCTGCTCCTCTCCCCCGTGAAAGAATCCGGCGATCACGCGATCGAGCCGGCGCGGGTGCCTCACTATTTCGGAGGTCAGCATTCAATCGCCCTCCTCGTAGGGCCAGGGGGCGATCCAGCGGCCTCCCCCGTCGAGTTGTTCGACCGCCCCGCTCTCCCGAATCGCCCCCGGGGTCGCGCGATACATCAGCAGGTGGCCGACCACCGCGTAGTCCATCCGGGCCGCGCATTCCCGGAACGCGTCGAAGACCTCCTGGGCGTCGTCGGGGCTCTCCGCCCCGGCGACCTCCACCACGACCAGCATCCTGAGCCCCATCAGCAGGATCCCTCCTCTTCCCGGACTGACGTCCCCTCCGGACAACCCCCGCAGCATGCCTCGCCGTCGCCGATCGCGGGCCGGTCGGCGCAGGCGTCGGACGGGCCGGCGGCCGGCATGGCCTTCCACCTGGCGAGGATGCTCGATGCATCCCAGGCCACGTCGTCGGCCATGCCGCACAGCTCCGGGGGCGGCGCCGCGTCCCCCGAGTTCGACAGGAAGTAGGAGCGCAGCGACTCCCGGCTCACCGGGAGGACCTCGTCCGGCTTGCCGCACAGCTTGACGTCGACCAGGTCCCCCTCGAACTCCTCGCCCTCGACGCCGACGTACCCGAGCATCGTCTTGCCGGGGAGCGGCGTGCAGATGTCGAGCTGGTGGCCGTCGACGGTCAGGAAGTTCTCGGCCGGCGCCTCGCCGACGACGCTGCCGTTCCGGATCATGATCTGATAGCCGCGGAGGGCGTCGTCCTCCGCGCGGCGGATCAGGCACAGCACGTGGTCGACCGGGGCCGGGTGCGGCTTCCGCTCCTCCGGCGACTCCTTGACTGATTTGATGACGATCTCGTACCCGCCCTCGAGGCCGGCCCGCATGAGGGCGGTCGCGATCTTCCGGCCCGGATTCAGCAGGGCCCACCCGGCCAGGGCGTGCTGCGAGAATTTCGCGGCGTCCAGCACCACCTCCCGCGGATCGTCGCCGGCCTGGTCTTCGGCCTCGAACAGCGGCATGGGCTCGGGGAGCCGGGCCCCCCGCTCGCAAGCCGACCGCGACACCCCGCGCGTCACACTATAGAGATACCACCCCAAGGTGGCCACGCAGCTGCACACAACCACCAGGCACCAAATAATGAACCAGAATGCGACGTATTCACCGGACATCCCATCTCCCCCTCGCTTGCGACCCCGGGATCGCGGATCGATTCCCGGAAATCAGTTCCCCCGGAAACGAAAAAAGGCGACCCCATCTTGGGGCCGCCCCGAAACTGCGGCGATATCAGTACCGCCAGCCCGTCAGCGCCAGCGACCTTCCGCTCCCCCGGCCGCCAACCTCGCGTCATTCGACGCCGCGTCCGTGGGGCCGTAGGCGTTGGCCCATTGCGGCGGTGACGGCCGCACCGAACTACGAATCTTAATTATGGCAGTCACGCCGCCGGCACACCCGATCGCGATGCCGCCGCACTCCGTATCAAGCCTGCCGGCGAGGGGCTCGCGGCCCCCCATGAAGCCGGTCACGGCCCGGCTCGACCTCTCAACGCCAGTCGCCGTCATGGACCACCCCCACCTCGCTCGCAGGAAGATCGCAATCAAATTCGGCCAACGCGACCGCACCTCCGATCGCGTCCCACAGGTCGATCACGAAATCGGAAATCGCAGAAGCCTCGAATTCCTCCGACAACCGCATGAGCGTTACGTCTCGATTGGGGTCGCCGCACGCGACTTCCGTCAAAGCCACAATCGACTCGTGCCCGTGAAGGAGCCCGCCGAGAACCCGTTCGGCCGGCGTCCGGACAGTCATCCCAGGTATCGCCATGAAGTCCCCCGGTTGAAGGTCAATCCCAGTCGCCGATGACGGAAGCATTCTCGGCACGCATCGCCAGCCGGCCGTCGGCGCCCGCAACGACGCGGTAATCACGGCTCACGATGTCCCCGTGCGCCAGGATGAGCTGGTTGGCGAAACGCCCGCCGGCGAGCGGCGGCCGATGCGGCGATCGCTCGTCCAGGACGGCATCGCCGATGACCGCGCCGAGCCCCGGCCCCGCAAATTCGTAAAATCGTTCCGCCAGCTCGACCACCCCACCCGGCATGTCGCGGGGGCCGGAGATTATCCGGCCGTCGACGATCGACGCTTTCATCCGTCCCCCCAATCGGCCGCGAGCGCCATGGTGGCGTCGGCCTCGTCATCATCGCCGTCCAGATCCAGCGGGAGACTCTCCATCAGATGATCCGACAGCCCGCCCGTCTGATTCTCCGGCCCCGCGACTTCTCGCCACACCCGATTGCGCCACGCAGAACTCCCGTCGCCGAGCTTGGCCTCCCTATCGATCAGCTGCTCGATCCAGTTCATCCCGCCTTCCCGGCCCCCGGTCGCTGCCCGCCACTCGGCGCACAGCCCCGCATTCCACAACATGATCAGCCTCCCCAAACGGCCGAAAGCCGCTCAAGCGGGTCGACGGCCTCCATGACCGGCAGCGTGATGGAACCCTCGGTGCGGCACAGCCATGCGCCGCCATCGTCCGGCCCCCGACGGTCGGCGTGAACCACCCGATCGAGCCGAGCCCGATAGCAGTTTTCACGGCAGGATCCCCCCAATCGGCCTGGAGGATGGGCCCGATCATCCGCCTCAATAGCGACATATCGATACCGACCACGACGGACCGATCTGCACACAAAGAATCCAGCATCAGTACATCTCCAATCCCATCCCCTCGCGGAGCGCCATGTCGAGGAGAAGTTCAGTCCCGAGCAGCGATACCGCCGGGGTCGTGCTCAGTCGATTTATCCCCAACCTCACACCGACGTTCGTGAAGCAGTCCCAGCCGACGTCATCTTCCGCCCACGCGCGCAACGTGATGAACCGATCGCCAATCCCCCGCCTGACCACGCCCCCGCAACCCTCGATCGCCCGCCAGCTCGCGGTCGAATTACTCATCGACCACCTCCATCGCCTGACTGAGTTCCATCTCGAGCATGTCCTCGGTCGCGAGCAACGACACCTCCGGATACGAAAACCTGGTCGTCGCCCCCAGACGCGAGCCGATGCCGATCACCGCCAGCTCGCCGGCGACGTCGCGTGCCCTCGAATACAGGCGCGACAACGGCGACTCGAGCTTCTTATTAATCCCGTCGCGCACTACTTGCCGCGCCCTATAGGCCGTGACCATGCTCGTATCCCTCATCGCCCACCTCCACCCCGGGAACTGATTCCCGGGAATCAGTCATCCGCGGAAAGATTGAAAGCCATCGCCGCACAATTGACCATCAGCAGATCCTCGATAGGGGCCGTGATCGGGAACAATCGCCTGTAGAGAACATGCGAGACCGGGAAGCAGACCCGGTCCGCCCGGTGCGGCCCGATCGCCGATCTAGCGGCATCCACCGCGTCATCCAGGAACGAGCCGCAGCCGAAGAAGAGCCCAGCGGTCGCCCGACCCCCGAGGCCGTTTTCGCCGTCACGCACCCGCCACCTCCCGGCCGGCGAGGCCGTGCCAGCCCGTCGCCATGCCGCGGATTTCGGAATCGCGATTGCCCCCGCAGAGCTGCGGCCCGATCACTTCGTAAACCCGATGAACCTGCCCGTCGACCCCGAAGAGCAGGTTGCGCCGTACTCGCCCGTAATCCTGATCGCGGATATTCGGGCGCACGGCGACGATCGTGTACTCCCGCACGCGATCACCGCCGGGCCCGTGCCCCTCGGTCGCCCGATGACAGAGTGCCATCAGTCCCTCCAATCCGCCAATACACGCACGGTCGGGGCGTTGCCATCGAAGATTCGGTACAGCGCATCCGGGGTATCCCCCAGCTCGGCCATCGTCGCGTCGACTGTCCGAACAGCTATCGCCTCGAACAAATCATGATCGACCGCCCGGAGACCGCCGTGATGCGCGTCCTCCTCGATCGTTTCGATCACGTGACGCGGCCCGTCGAATGCCAGGAAGACACGCTCGATCATCGATCCCGCCAGTCCGCCGCCTCCGCCAGGCACGAAATATCGCCGGGCTCGAACATGCCGCGTAGGGTCATGATCACGGATTCCGTGGCCACATACGCCGCATTACCGGTTTCCGACTTCACGTCGGCCCACAAATCATATAGGCCGCCATCGCGATAGATGACGTCGTAGGCGCCATTGTGGACGGCGTCTTCGAACCCCTCGCCGCCCCAATCCAGGCCGTCCAATACCCGATCACTTTGCGTGTGCATCATCCCCCCAATCGGCCATCGTCACCAGTTCGCTGCGCCGCTTCCACCTCACGGCGAGGAAAACATCCCGGTCGTACCCCGCCCCGACGATCTGCCGGACCTCATCCACGGGCGTCTGGACCCGCGCGCCGATCAGGATGTTCATCCGGACGAGATAAGGCTGATCATTCCCGCAAAGCTTGCCATGCGCCGCCTCTCTAAGCTTCCTGAAAGCCATGGCCGGGCCAGAGCACGGCGTTAAGGCCCGATCGGAGGTCGGCCTTCCCGTCATCGGCCCCAACGTCACCATCGCTCACCCCCAATCGGACATGACCTGCAGAGCGTAACCGTTCCGGCGCTCCAACCACCAGTTGCAGAGCTCGGCGGCGACGGAGTTTTGCGTCGCCGCCAGTTGGCGATTCAGGGCGTCGCGGGTATTCATCGCGACGTCGTTCCTGACATATGCCGATACCCGGAACAGGATAGGCAAGATCGGCTGCGCCCCGAAGTCATCCGCCCCGAAGAACACATCCGCGGCCGCCGACTCGGCCAATTCGTCGATCGTCCTCATCAATCCCCCCAATCCGCCAGGCGATACGCCTCGGCCGGGGCGCCCGTGATCGGGATGAACACCTGGATGACGGCGTCGCGAATCCGGCGATGTCGATTCCGAAATCCCAACCCCTCGGCCCTGGCAGCCTTCAAGGTCGCGGTTTTCAGGTACGGACGCTGGATCGCCTCCTCCATCCCCTCGACGCCGTGGATCCAACCGAACGCCTCGACGCCTGAGGTCGCCCGGTACGCCAGCTTGATCATGATTCACCTCCACCCGACCGGATCGGACATCTGATTCAGGGCACCGCCCCAGTGACTCGGATCCAGCGCGGTCACCAATTCTCGGCGGACCGGCCGGACGATATTCCTGACCGGGACCATCGTGCCGACGCGGGTGGCCGACAGGACACGGGCGGCGCGATACGCCGCAGCCAAGTCCACCTCGTCCGCAAGACGAGAAAAACCGTAGAGTTCCCTCGGCGCGTACGGAACATCGCGCATCGTCACCTCCACCATCGGGGATCGGCCATTTGGTCGACGGGGCCGATCCACTCCTCCCCCGGCGTCAATTCGGCGATCACCGCTCGTAGAACCGCCTCCCCGGAATTCGTGATCTCCCGCGGCAGTTCCCGATATACCCGGAGGTCCACCACCTCGGGGCAAATCAACCGCCTCGCGGCCTTCAGCGTCGCGTACTCGATGTCACGACCTCCCGGGATGTCGCCACCCGGCGGAAGCATGCACACCCGCAAGCCGATCACCATCGTTGCCTCTCCGTAATATCCAGGTCGGCGTCGCAGGCGATGCCGACGTCCCAACGCATCCGGGACAGGGAACTCAGGACGCCGGCCGGCGCGTAGCCCCCCACGCGGAGCAATACATCCGGCGACGCAAAAGGGCGCGCAGCCTTTTCCGTGTCTATTTCCAGCCAACCGAAACCGCAGTCGTTCCGGATCGTCGCGGGCGCAACCAAGACCCTCGACATCACTTGATCGCCCTCCACACGCGCCTACCGGCCACCCGCTCCAGCTCCGTGTACGCCACGACGTCGCCGACCGCCACATCCTTGAATGCCGCGGCGACTCGCACCGACAATTTTGCCCTGAGGCCGTAACGGACAAGGCCGAAACCCGACGCGGCGGTCGCCGCATTCTCGCAATAGACCTCCGCACGCTCGAGCCCGCCGGCCAGCCCTTCGACCGCGTTGTCACCCCGCATCCTTCACCCCCCAATCGGCCAGGCTGAATAACTCCGAATCCCCCGAATCGGTCACCCCGAGCAATTCGCGGACGGGCGCATAAACCCGCCGCCCTTGCGCGGGCAAGGCGCCCAGGCGGACGAAACACCGGGCGTACAGCTCCGAGCCGTGTCTGGACATCATGAGTCGCCGAGTCACATGATTCGCGGTCTTCTCCATGACGCCCGTCGCCGCCCGATCCGATATCGCGCGGAAGGACAATTCCAGCATGTAGTAATCCGGCATCGTTCACCCCCAATCGGTCATGAGCAGCAACGCCCCGTCGTTTTCCGACAGATCGTGAAGCGCATCCCAGAGCGAATTGCGGACAACCTGGTGCTCCGTCGCCGCGGCAACGAGGGCGGCCCACCCGCATTCGAATGCCGCCCCGGGAAACTCCGACTTCAATTCGCGAAAGCGATCCAATCTCCACGGCTCGTCGACCAGTTCACGGCCGGCGACGCGTCCCGCCAGATCATCGGCCATGAAATCGCCCCCAGTCCGCCATCGAGGCGAGCCCGCCGCGCGGGTCGTTGCGCCGCCCCAGCGCGTCCAGATGCGCCAGCATGACGCCGAAATTCGCTCGGACGATCTTATCCGGCATTTCCCCCTCGAAGATGCTGTACGCCAGCATCCCGATCTCCTTAATCACCGCCGCGCGGGCCCGCTCACGGCCCGCCGATTGCCAATCGGACAACAACGTGATCCGATCCGCCAACGACCAGTCCGCCATCGTTCACCCCCAATCGCCGAGCGCGCGGTAAATCGTCTGCTCGGTCGGAGTACCCCGGTCGAAACGCATCCTGTACGTCTCCTCGAGAATCCGACGCTGCTGGTGTGCCCAGAGCGGCGCGAAGAGCTGGTCCATCGCGATTGCATGAATCGCGTAATAATCCGCGCAACAACCCTTGATGGCCCCTGTGAGCGGATGGATACACCGAGCTTCGGGCACCAACTGACCCAGGGCCAGGTCGAACAACAGCCTGTTCTGCATCGTTCACCCCCAATCCAACCTCAAGTGCGAAAATCGCCCGCCCTTCTTGACGACAAGGTTATCGGCCACCGCGGCCTCCAGATCGGCCGCCAAGTTCGCCAGCACCGGCGGCCGCGCCTCGCGGGAATCCGGCCCCCACCGCCACCCGACCCCCGCGGCGACCTCGTCGTACCCGGGGATACATTCCACCGCACAGTCGACCTCGACGCCCGCGGCGACCGCGCCTCGTGGGAATCCGGCCACGACGCCGTCGGACGAAATGAAAAGCGACATCACCACGCCTCCTCCACCATCCGATCGAGCCCGTCGTCCCAGCTGTCGAGCCCGTTCGATTGCCTATCCTCGACATACGCCACGAGCCAGCGGCCGTCCGCGTCGTCGTCGCTGTACCGGCCCCATTTGAGGTCGAACAGGAGCTGATTGCCCGCCCCCCGCTCGACCGCCGACTCGGCCATATCCGCCGCGATCTTGCCGCCGTAGCCGAGCCCGATCGTCGCGAGCGTTGCCGTTTCCGCGTACATGCTTCCCTCCCGGCCCGAAGGCCGAACACCGACCGCCTCACCAACGCCCCCGGGCCATCCTGTCGATCGCATCGCCGCCGTATTCGTCGCCGATCGCCTGCTCCGTGCTGCGACATGACTGCCAAAATTGTCGGATTAAGTCGCACGTAATCTCATAGTTAAGCCGATACGACAGGTCACGTAACCCCTGGCCACTGAAGTAATTCCCGCACCCTATATCGCACCTATCCAGGGTCACCTGCCCGCCCTCCCAGAGCCCGACGGTCGCCAAGTTCGATCGATTCCGCTTCCGCACGTCCACCTCCCCGGATGAAAGAGGCCGCCCACCCCGGGCGGCCGTCGGTCGCCGTCAGCAGCTGCACGAGAAGAACGACCCCCGCGAGTCCTCGGGGACGTCCTCCCCCGAGGCCGCCACGTAATGGTCCCAGAACTCGTCCGGGACCCGCTCCCCCTCGAACAGCCCGCCCACGACCCAATACTCGTCGCTCTCGACATACAGCTTCGCCCGGAGCATCAGCTCGCCGTAGGTGAAGCCGTACGATTCCGCGAACCGGGTCAGCCACTCTCGGGCCTCCCGGACTTCTTCCGATTCGTGCGCCACGTCGGGCCCCTTTCTGTTCGGAAAATCACCACACCCAGGCCATCCGCCTGATGTCCACATTCCGGTCGAACTGCTCACCCTTCAGGCAACTATGGCTGGATGCGATCCCCAGGAATGGCCGCTCGAGCTCGTGGTCCACCGCGGCACGACACCGAACGGCGACAGGCGTGACCGCGGCCAGGGCGGAATAGAACGCCGCGTTGTACGCCCCGTGATTCAACTTGTCTTTCCCGGTCGCCCTCTCCGCCAGTTCATCCATCGGAAAGCACCCCCACACCGGCCATGTAATCCAGCTCACCCCAGGGGCCGGTCAACAATGCCTCGCTGCTGGTGGCATGCACGCGCCGCTGGATCGCCATATCCAATCGCGAACGGAGACCGTAGACGCCCGGCCCGTAGAGCGACCGGCCGGCCGCGTTATAAGCGTCGACGAACGGGCACCGCGCGCCGAAGCCGTCATCCATCGCCCTCTCCGCCAGCGGAACCACCGCGCCCACCGACTGCATGCGAGAAGCCTCCCCTCGTCGTCATGAATCCCACTCGCCGATCCGGTCGCCGTCACCCCCGTCCGCGAACACGTCGAACGGCGTGACACCCCGGGTGCGCGGGACGAGCCACATATCCAGCAGTTCGTAGCAGGATGCGGCGCGGCGATCGCGAGGCAGGCCGCGGGCCGCATTGTGCGCCCTGATGTAGGCGCGCCAGGCGGCCGGACTCTCGGCGATCGCCCGATCCGCCGGCGCTTCCGCCCCGCTCAGCACTCGCATACGAAGAACCACGGCTTAGCCTCGTCGCGCACCTTCTTCCCGGTCAGGGCCTCGATGTGCTGCCAGAACAGGTCGAGGTCGGGCGTGTCCCAGGCCACCCAGGTCGCGACCTCCATACCGTCGCC
>CALKTZ010000848.1 GCA_937997355.1 uncultured Planctomycetales bacterium
GAACCTTCCGAATGCCGGCGTTTCCGCTTTTTCGACGACCCGCCGTTCCTTCGGGACCAGGCTGGCGATGTGGACTTTTTCCCAGTAACCCGAGCGCAGGAACGGAAGAGGATCGACGAGGGCCGGAGGACGGACATTGTCGGGGGTCATCTCCTCGTCCCCCTCGGTGATGTTGTCCAGGACTTCCAGATTCTTTTCCGAAGCGACGTCCTGCCAATCCGACCAGTTATTGTCGGGTTGAAGCGTCTGACGCTGGAGGTTGAGCCGCTTGTAATAGGGATGGGCGACGGCTGGATTCTGGAGCGCCTCGCGATAGTTCTCGAGGAGCTTGGCGTGATCGAGGACCCCCGTGAGGACGACCCATCGCATCCCCTTGACGGTTTCCTTGTACGGGCCGCCTTGCTCCTCGGCCTCGCGTGCCAGCCGCTCTTCCTCGGTTTCTTCTTCCTTGGTGTCGGCACTCCCCGCGAGCTTGGTGTCGATCTTCTTTTGCTGTTCGAGGCGGAGCTTTTCCTGCTCTTTTTCGAATTCCGCCTGGCTGAGTCCCGACCGACGCCCGGATCGTTGCACTCCGGAACGCGCCGACGCCATGTTCCTGCGACGTTTGCGGACGACTCCGAGTTGCTCCTTCGGTGGTTCAACCTTGCCGTCGTCCTTGATCTTGTTCCCTTTCTCGTCGAGCGCGAACGCCATGGTGCCGCCCCGCCCCGGATAGGCGTAAAGCTCCGTGACGGCGATCAGCTTGGGCGTATCTCGGATCAGCCCCGCGCCCGGCTCCGGCATGATCCAGGGCCGCTTCGCGCGATAGTCATCGGCGACGAGGAGGCTCTTCGCTTGATCCTCGACTTCCTTCGAAAAGTTCGTCGCCACGACACCCGCGCCCTCGATGCTCTCTGCGAGCTGTTCGGGCGGCACACGCCGATTCAGGTTCTGATCGGCCTTGTCCGCGGCCGCCTTGACGGCCTCGGGGGTCGTCGAAATGGTCTTCATGGTCGCCGCGAGGCCGAGGCACGTGAAGCAGATCAACGATGCCAGGGTCACCGCAACTTTCTCGCCGTGTCTCAAACCGAGATTCTTGAGTTTTTCGACCGTGGCATTGGCCATGCTCTGAACTCCTTGACGCGTAACGATTGCGATTCGTAGGCCGGCCGGATGCGTTGCAAACTCGCTCGATTGCGGACGGCACCCGTGATGCGATTTGTCTCGAAATTGTTATCGGAGGTTTGGGATTTACATCGGGGGCTCCGCCCCCTTCGGCGCCGCGGCCTTTGCCTTGGGTTCCTCCGCGTTCTTCGGTGCTTCGGCCTTGGGCTTGGCCACCTTCGCCGCGTCATCCTTCGGTTCCGCCTCTTCGGGAGCTTCGGCCTTGGGTGCCGCAACCGCCGCGGCTTCCGCCCCTTCCTCGGCCGTGTTGCCCAGGCTCTCGGTCTCCTCAACCGGCGGCGGGGGATTGTAGAAGCGGGCCTGGCCGTAGATCCGGACTTCCACGATGTTGTAATAGGGATCGAAGAGAGATGGTCCCGACTTCGCGTTCTCCATCGCCTTCTCTTCCTCCTCGCGGCGTTCCTTGCGGTTCGTGCCGCGGAGGTCGGTCCCCTTCGGAGTCGACGTCGGAGGGCCGAATCCGCGCATCCCTCCCATGCGGCTGCCCAATCCGAACGAGTTGGAAAAGCCGTTCATTCCGCGCATCGGCATGCCCCGCTCGCCTCGCCGGCTGCGGAAGGAGCCCGGACCCATCATCGGATCGTAACTGTTGAAATTGTTGTAGATGCCGGCCGAGAGGTCGGGCCTGATCACCCTGGCAACGGGGCGGGCCATTTCATAATCCATCACCTGCACCGACATCGGCGAATTCTCCAACTCGACGAGCAGGTTCTGGATCTTGTCCTGGTCGATCAGGACGGCCAGATAGACCGGCATGATCTTGTACTGGCCCTTGTTGATGAAAAAGACCGCGGTGGACGAGGCATTCCCGCCCATGCCCGGAACCCCGATTTGATCATCGTCATCGCGGCCACCCCTCCCTCCGCCCATTGGGGCAACCGGCTCCTCTTCGGCCTCTTCTCCCGGCGCCAGGATGGGCTCGGCTTCTTCGAGCTCATCGCCGGCGGCGATCGACCGCTGATCCTGCGCGAGGGGAGAGCCGACCTCCATCCCGTCGACCTGCTTGATGATCGCCTCGTCCCAGTTCTTGGCCTTCTTGTTCACCGCGGCGACGACTTCGAGCAGCGTGCGCTGGGTCCAGTGCCGTTCCTGGGTCGACCAGACCGTCCCGAGCGGTACGGGCTTGTTGATGTCAAATGTGGCCGGGCGGAGCAACGTCTCCATCGGAGGAGCCATCACGACCCCTTCCTCGCCGGTTTCGAAATTAAACGGCTTGCAGATTTTGTAAAGCGACTCCACGTAGCGAGGATAGGCCTCGGCGTAGTCGAGTGTCGCGGCCTCGACCTTGGATGGGTCGACATTCTCGGGCCAGCCCCGTCCCCATTTCGGGAATCGATCCTGCACCGTGTCCGGCCATGTGAGGAGGGGAACCTGCCGGTTATAGAGGGTCCGCCAGGCGGCGTTGACATCCTGGGTCAACACCGCGGTCTTCTCCTTCACGAGCGGCTCGTACTGATCATTCGGGAGCCCTGGGGAGGAGAACTGCTGAACGTCTTTCTCCGCCTTTTCGATCGCGGCGGTCTCCGACTTCGTCTTGTCCTGGATCGGTCGAGAACCGAGAAAATAAGCGACTCCCGAGAACAGGGCCGCAATACTGATCGCAATCCAGAAGCGGTACGCGACCAGTACGCGGACAATCGTTTTCACTTGATCCATGAACTGATCCATGGTCGGGAACCCCTCCGTCGGTCTTCTAATGCGTCGAGTGGTCGATTTCGATCGTATTGTTTCTGCGAACCGCTTATTTCGATGGAGGTCGCCGAGCCGAAGGGGATTCACGGAAAATCCACCGGGATGATTCCCCTCGTCCCCTCGACGGGCAACCTTGATTATTGCTGCTTGGGAGTCGCGGCGGGCTTCGCGGCCGGCGGCGACGGGGGAACCCCCTCTCCGGGAGGAGTTCCTTCGGCCCCGGATTGTGCCCCTTGCATCTTCTTGATCGCGGTCTCCAGCTTGTTGGATTGCTCGCGGGAGACGCTCTCCAGCACATCGGCGCTCGGCAGGGCGGTGACGGCCGGGGCGTTCTTCTCCGCCTCGTTCAGTTGGGTGTAAAGCTCCTGGAGCTTGGCCTTGCGCTCCTCAAGCCGGGCTTGCCGCTCTTCCTCGTTCGCAGGGGGGGGGAGCGTCGGGACCGGCTTCCACACGAATTGAAGCAAGAAATCGGTGCGCGTGAGATACGTCGGCTTGATTACCTCGGTCTTGGCCAACGGCCCACCCCGGCCGCCGCGCATCCCGCCGAAGCCGACCATCTCGTCATCTTCATCTCGCCTTCGGTTGCCGAAGCCGCCGCCCATGCCTCCCATTCCGCCTCGCATGCCCCCCATTCCGCCTCGCATCCCGCCGCGCATGCCGGGGCCCGAATCATCGCCGCGGCGCCTCGACCCGCCACCGAAGCCTTCATCATCTCCTCCCATGGCGGTCTCGGTTGGCGAGGTGCGATCGAGGAGCGGGATGGTGTTGGAAGTGAGGTTGTTGCTGGCCAGGCCTTTTTCCGTCGTCCATTGCCGGTCGGTGAGGAGCCAGGGGACGACGACGTGATCCACGCCATAGAGTCGCAAGGTCGGCGAATTGAGGCGAGGGAGGACTTTCCTGGTCAGGAATTCGTGAGGTCCGAAGTCCACCCGCGTCGGATCGTCGCCGAGATTGCGTTGTTTGGCGTCGGGGAACGGGTTGTAGTGGTGGGCGACGATCTGGATGACCCAGCCTTCTCCTTCCGGAGGGGTCGCGAGGTCGAACGGGTGCATCGAGAAACGCTTGAACCTGGGGTCGATCAGGTCGAGCCACTCGCCCGCGAGATCGGTCCGATAGACCGGCTTGATGGCGTCGATGTGGACGCGAAGCTTCCAGATGGTCGGCTGGTCCTTGGGGTTGTCTTCGTTCAGCTTGTATTCGCGGACCGGATCGGGGAAGAAGCCGCTGATGGTTTGCAGGAACTGGGGCCAGAGCGCCCGGTTCGTCGGGTCGATGATGAGGGCCTTGCCTTTCTCGTTCTCCGCGGTCCATTCCCCCTTGGCGGCCTCGTATGCGGTTTTATACCCGGTCCCGCGTTTGGTCACGCTGGTGGCCCGCTCCACGGCGCTCTTGAATTGCGGCGTGCTCACCTTGGCGAGCGCGCGGTAGTCGCCGCCGAAGAACAGGCCCGCGGTGCCGACGACGACCAGCGCCGACGCCGCCAGCGCCCAGGGCTTCTTGGCGCGGATGAGCCGGACCCGTTCGATTTCGGGAGGGAGCAGGTTGGTGCTCAATCCTCCTTTGTTCAGGCCCTGCACGCCGAGGCCGTAGGCCACGGCGAACGTGGCCAGGTTCTCCTGAAATTGGGGGGAGGCCTTCACTTCCTCGCCGTCCAATTTCAGGAAGCTGTCGATCTTCTCGACTTCCTGGTTGAGATTTTGCTGGAGGAACTTCTGAAGGCCGGGGAGCTTGAAGCCATTCCCGAGCCCGATCACCTTGCGGATCTTCGCGGTCCGGTTGATGCTCGAATAGAACCCGATCGACCGGTTGACCTCGCTCGCGAAGTCGTTGAAGACGCCGCGCATGGCGGTGAAGATCGCGCGGGGGTCCGGGGCCTTGGTCGCGTTCCGCTTCAGGTGTTCGGCCTTGGCGAAGGTGAGCTTCAATTCCTTGGTCAGCGACCGGGTGAAGTGATTGCCGCCGATCGGCAAGTTGCGCTGCCAGATTCGAATGCCGTCGGTGATGATCAGGTCGGTGTTGTCAACCCCGATATCCAGCAGCACGATCGAGTCCTTGCCGAGCGGGGGGTTGGCCCCCTCGATCTGGTCGAAGGTGATGTAATTGTAAAGGGCGAGGGGGCTCATCTGGACGATGTCGACCTCGATCCCGCTGACGGTGAACGGCAGGATCGCGCGGGCGATCTGGTCTCGCTTCATGGCGAAGAGGCCGACTTCCGCCATGGTGAACTCATCGTCGCCCGACTCGTCCTTCTCGCCGATCTGCTGGTAGGCCCAAACGACGTCGTCGAGCGCGAAGGGGATTTGCTGCTTCGCCTCGAATTTGACGATGTCGGGAATCCGCTTCTTCTCGACGGGGGGGAGCTTGATGAACTTCACCAGGCCCGCCTGACCGGGGACCGAGATGGCCACCCGGCTCCCCTGCAAATCGTTGCGATCGGTGAAGGTCGCCAGCGCCTCGCGAACCAATTCATCGGGATCGGCGTCGGGCTGGCTGAGGATCTTGGGATATTCAATATAGTCGAAGGCTTCGGCATGCACCCGATCGGGGGTGTCGCCCGGGGCGAGCTTCAGGGCTTTCAACGAGGCTTGCCCGATCTCGATCGCCCAGACGGCTTGATTCTTGGCCATGCACGTAACTCCTCACGGCAAGTCGGCTCGACGGACTCTCGGCCATCGGCACCAACCACGGGTCAAACGCGAAAGAAAATTCGGTTCAGATTGCTTGAAAGATGACTTGGCGAACTGACTGCAATTCGGGGCAACCCGAAAATTCGCAATAACCTATCACGAACGAATGAGCCGGAGCAACGACCACCACGATCGATCGAGAATTCGCTCAAAGGTGCGGAATCAAAGAACTTGAGTGGATTGAGCGAAATCGACGCAACGAAGCGATGGGCGTTCCGTGCCGAAACCAACCATATCCTGTGCCGAAACCAATCATTGGACGGCCCAGGATTTGAATTAGTTCCGTACCACGAACTTTTTCGAAAGGCCGTCGATTGTGCGCAAGGGCGAAGCCCCACGCGGACTTTCGAGAGTCGCGACGGATGATTTGACTAAGCTTATCACACCGAAATGAACCGACGGGGAAGAGTTTCCCCGTGATTCTACGTATGACGTGGAGAATCGGTGTGAGACTTTTCCTCAGCGCCTCGGTCGTGTGGGTCGAGTTGCCGTCCCCGGAAGATTCGGAACGGGAAGTGCCGGCTGGCGGACGAGGTTGTCCGGAACGGTAGGAACGGCGGGGACTTCCTGATTGAAGTCGATCTCTTCAACAACCTGAACGTTCAGATCGTCAAAATAGGCCTCGCCGTAACCCGCCAATCCCAGCGTGACGGTGAAGGTCATGTCGGCCGGGGCTTTTCGGTAGAGGACCACCCGCGTGGGGGCCGCGATGACTCCCGACGAGCGATACTGAAATTGCTCGCCGCCGATGGTATCGCGAATGATCACACCCCCCGCTCCCCCGGCGCTGGCGGTCGGCCGGCGGACGAGGACCGAGATCCGGATCAGGTTCTTGGCCTCGACCTTGATCGCCGGGGATCGGATCGCCGAGGCGGGAAAGTCGAGATAAGGGGGCAACTCGTCCGTCTCTTCCGGCCTCACGGGATTGACCGTCAGCTTGAGCTGCATGTTCTCCGGGTTCTTCTTGTCCCGGACCAGCTTGATGCTCGATTCGAACCCCGGGTGCGCATAGCCGACATTCGCCCAGCCCTTGGTGGCAAGCTCCTTCTCGCTTTCGAACGAGCCTCCCGCCGCGAGATTCCGGCCGAATTTGCCCCGCTTGATCCAATCGAGCCAGACATAAAGCTCGCGGAGCGTGTTGAACGTGACGGCGGGGGGGCAGGCGTTGGCCTGGACGCTGACCGGAATCTCTCGACGCCGCATCTGGTCGATCTGTTCATTCCGCGCCTTCACCTCCAGGGCGGAGAGGCCGCGAGGGGGAGGGGGCATGTCCTCTTTGTCGGGGAGTGAATTCGGCGTCTTGAAACCGGCCCGGGTGACTTTCGCCAGGTCGTACGTGGCGTTGTTCCAGAAGCTCCGCATCAAGATGCGGAGGGGGCGGCTGGCGCCTCTCGCCTCGGTCCAGGCCAGCTTGTAGTCCTCCCGTTCCACGGCTTCACGCGCGGCGTTGATGCTCTCCTGGGCCATGTGCAACAGGTCCTGGGCGTCGTGGGGCGCGGTTTCAATCCCCGCCTCTTTCCGACGCTTGAGGTCCATCGCCGAAAGAAGCTGATGGCCGTCCGCGGTCAGGTAATTGTAGACCTCGGTCACGTCTCGATAGAGGATTTCCGCCTGCTCGATGGCGAGTTGAACCGCGAGCGGGCGGACCTGCGCGATCCACGTCTCCAGCCGGCCGGGGAGCGCGGGATCGGTCGTTGCCAGGAGGATCGTCGAGACCGCGAAGTCCGGGATGATGATCCGGCGCCCCCCGGGCGGACGCTCCTGATCCAGGAGCTTCACATATCCCGGGGTGATCTCATAAACTTGAACGCTATCGGGCAATTGAAGCGTGACCTTCACATCGCGAGACGCCATCTGCGAAGGCTGGAATTGCGCGCCTTCGGCGAAGTCCGTCACCAGGATGAGGGTCCCCTTGTGCCCGTTCGGGCTCCGTTCCAGCTCCATTGCGGTGGCTTTCAGGCCGTCGCGCGGCCTCAATTCCCGAACTCGCTGGGGGCGTCGATTGAGCGAGAGATAACCCGGAGGCGGGATGGCGGGGGGATCGGGATCGAACAGGCTGTAGGGCTTGTCATGGGTTCGCCCCCGGGCGAGGATCGACTCGCAGAGGTCGATTTCCTCGTTCAAGAAGGCCATCTCGATCAGCAGGGCGCGACCCGAGGGCTGGGTCAGGTCCTCGTCTCCGAGAAAACCGATCCCGCGATAACCGGCCGCGAGGGCCGTGTAGGTCATGAGTCGCAACTGCTCGGGGGTCACTCGGGGCTTTCCCCAGGCCGGGGGCTTGTCGTCTCCCCAGATGTTGCGGACCACGTCGCGAGATGCACGCGCCGGCAGCCATGCGAAGAAGGTCTGGGTTGGATTATTGATCAGGGTCAGGTTTTTCCGCTGAATCAGGTAATCGAGCGCCTCCAGCGGCTCCTGGCTCGCCCCCCAGTACTTCGGCTGAATGCCGATCACATCCATATTCTTGGGCGCCTGCGCGTAGCGCGGCAAATCGCCGTCGATCGTCGCGGTCACCAGATCGGGAAATGACGAAAATCGAGGCCCGTGTCTCAGCTCGGAAATGATCTTCTGGGCGCGGTCAAGCTCCGCGTCCCGGGCGGACTGTTCCCGCTCCCGGCCGAGATGGTCCCCGACGTGCCAGAAGGCGACGTCGTCCTTGTAAGGATATTCGGCGATCTTGTCGAGGATCAGTTGCGGGTCATCCTTCAAGACCCCCGTGCCGACCCTCGGCATGATCAGGAAACCCTTGGAAATCGCTTCGGTGATCCGCTTGGGATCGGATTCGAGGGGCTCGACCAATACGTCGAAGCCATTGCGCCGCAACTCCCCGACGTCGGCCCCCGGGGCATCGATGGCGGTCGGGAACCAATCGAGATAACGCTTCTTGTCCAATCGCTTGAGGGTCCCGGCTTCATTCCGCACCCGGAGGAGCGTTTTGCCGTCTTTGTCGGGAGCGTTTGGATTTCCCGCCCCGCGCGCGCCACGCGGCCCCCTCGGGGCCGAGTTGGCGGCGATCAGATTCTCGGGGACGGGCGTGATCGACAGGTCGTCGAGGAAGACCTCGGCGTCGCCGATCCCCCCCATCAGGTTGACCACGATCCTTTCGAAATATGCGTCTCGGAAATCAACCGGCCGTTTGGTGGACGCTCGGAGAACCCATACCTGCTTCTCAATCGCCGGAAGCAAATTGGAGAGTTCGAGTTTCTCCCAGTGGTCCATGTGTTCGTAGGTGGTCCCGGTCACCAGTAGGAACGAAGGTGCCTTGGTTTCGGGATCGATATCCCTGGGGAGCACCACGCGGGCATGGAGGCGAATCCCCTTCCGATTGGATTTCACGAAGAGGGTCGCCACCAGATTCGAGGTGACGGGAATCTTGGGCAGCTCATAGCTGACGAAGAACTGGCTTCCCCCGTCCGCATCGAACTGGAACCGTTCGGAGAGCCGGCCGTCATGCGCGGCTCGATCCGTACGTTCCTGGGCGATCAGCTTGATCGTGCTATCGGAATATTCGTGCTGCCAGGCCGTCTGCGGCGACTCGAATCCTTCGTGGAAAGTCGCGGTGCCGCGACGAGGCGGGCTCGCGACAACTTCTTCGGCCCGGTCGATCAGTTTCGGGACTTCCGTCCCGGGCAACGAATCACCGGCCTGGCCGCAGGCGGACAGGAGCACAATCCAGGCATGGATATTCAACATCGGCTCGAGACCTCCATGTCCTCGGGCCATCCCTTCGCTCAACTCGAAACAGGTGAGGGATCGTAGCGAGTCTCGAATTTACTGAGAAGGTCAACTCGGCTTTCCCGAGCCTCCATGCATGATGAGCCTTCCCGGTATTTCCGGTCCAAATTGTAGGGACGGCATAATTTGGGCCACTCTTTTTCGTTAATCGGAATATCTTTCCCAGACCAGGAAAATCGCGTGATCGAATTTCTTTTCGTAAAACGCATGGTAGAGTTCAGCACCAACATTGATTCCGAGGTGCAACATGAGTCTCGCAACTTATTCCGCCCCCAAGGTGGCTCCGAAAGTGGAGTCAACCGACGAAGAATTCCCGACGGAACTAATCGCCCTGAAGGAACGGATTCAGACGCAGCCGGCATCGGTCCGCTCCGAACTGGATCCGTTGATCGAAGGGGCGCTGGAACATGCGAAGTTCCGTCATCGCGTGATGACGCTCGCACGCGACGCCCTCCAGAGGTTTCGGACCGATCTGGCCCTGGCCGAGCATGACCTCCAGGCGACCCGTCGGGAACGCGAAGCCTTGAAGCGCAAGATCGGTCATTGACGCGATTTCAACGACCTCGACGCCGAGCCGGAGGCTGTGTCAGCCATGCGGTGATTACCTGGCCAACTTTGGCCAGGCTCCTGGCGGAACAGTTTTCCGGCAGGTCGGTGGCCTTGTGCCAGTGCGGATATTCGAAGTCGATGATGTCGATGGTGGGGATTCCGGCATTATTGAGCGGGAGGTGATCGTCGAGGACCGCGCGGCCGATGCGGTCCTTGAATTCGTTCACGCGTAATCGGTGCGCCACCCCCCACACTTCGCGGACCAGCCCGGGGGCGAATTCGAGGCTGTAAGGCTCCTGATTGATCTCCAGGTTCTTCCCGGCGACCATGTCGAGGACCATCCCCGCCGCATAGCGATAGCGGATTTGACCGGCATCGAGCTGTTCGGCGTATTCCTTGCCGAACGCCTTGGAGCCGAGAAAATACTCACCTTCGTACGGCTGCCGTCCGTAAACCAACTCTTCGCCGTCGAAGAGGACGAGGTCAACTCCCCAGGAAGTCTTCATCGTCGGGAGATGATTGGCGATCTCCATCAACAATGCGACCCCCGAGGCGCCGTCATTGGCGCCCAGGAAGGGGGCGCGTCGCTTGTTAGCGTCGCGTTCTTCGTCGGGATAGGGGCGGGTGTCGTAATGCGCCCCGATGACGACGCGGGATTCCCGATCCGGAAACCAGGAGGCGATCAGGTTGGCCATCCTGACCGGCTGACCCGTCAGCGGGTGGGGGGCATCGAAAGGCTGCTCGCGGACGATTCCCCCTTGCTTCCTGAAGTGGTCCGCCACCAGCTTTCGCTGCCGGGTGTTGGCTTCGGAGCCCGCCACGCGGGGGCCGATCTCGCAAAGCTGCTTCAGGTACTGATACGCTCGCTCGCCTTCGATCGGGGCGGGGGTGGCTTGCATGGCCGCGTTGGCCTCCTCCGAACGAAGCCAGTAGAGGAATGAGCCGCCGGAGACCGCCGCGAGGATCAGGACCGGCAGGCCTACCATGAGCCGTCGTCGGGTCGTTTGGCCGAAGGAATTCGCGGCAAGGTCCTGGCTCATGGTTGTGTCTCCCACCTTTGATGGATCCGTCGGGACGATCGATCCTGCCACTCTCAAAATTCCTTCAACCCCTCGGAGAGCGAGGGATAAGCCCGAAGCAATGTTTCGAGCCTTTCCAGCGGCAGCCCGACCACATTCGAAAAGCTTCCTCGAATCACCTCGACGAACGGATCG
>CALKTZ010000849.1 GCA_937997355.1 uncultured Planctomycetales bacterium
ATTGCAGGTACCTTGGCGGTTTGTGCGCTGGCGCTCGTTGGGCCGGCATTCGCAGCCCAGAGCAGTTGTCGAGAGGAATCAAAGACAAGTCCTGCATCGCCTTGCACAGGACCCGAATAGAAGGAAGTCCGCGTGCCGCTCGGCAGGGAGAACTCCAGAATTGCGCCAAAGCTGGTCGCGAACAGAGATCCTCCAAATCCGAAGGCCAATTTCGCGTGGGTACCGATGACGCCGCCGACAGCAGGGTTGATCGTCAGCACCTGGCCGGAAGTTGTGATCTCAAGCAACTGATCGGATGGCGAAGTCCCGGTCACCGTGTAGACATTGCCTGATGCATCTACCGCCAGGGGATAGGACTGAAATCCAGAACCCCGAAGAATGGGCGTAAAGCCCGGTTCGTAAAATGTCAGCCCAGCCTTGGCATTCTCCGTCCCAAGGATCATCAAGATCGCGCCGACAAAGATGCTTTTCACGAGACGCATTTGGTCCTCCCGGTACAACTTCGCAGTTGAGAAAGACGTTCGAGAACTGCCTTGCTCGATTCCCATCGCTTTTTTTGCTTATCGACTTCGATTTCACGCAGGAACACAGGCATACATGCGCTATCGCTGAATATCACGCAGTCATCAATCTAGTCAACAAAAATTTTGAGTCAACCCTGTGTATATCATGTATTAAAAGTTCTTTTGCCATGGCGATCCCACGGGTTCGGCTCGGGAACCGAACCCGTGGCAGCCGTTTGCTGTCCGTGATGAATGCGAGTTTTCAGCTCAACCCAGAAGGCCGGGATATGGCCGGGGGCGATCATCATGGATCAGAGGAATTCGTTCTTCCGATTGCAGGCGACCGTCATCGACTCGGAAGCCCGTATCAAGTTGGGCGTCTTTCAGGCGGCGTACGATTTGAGTCGGGGGAACCGGATTGATGATGATGACAAAACGTCTTTGGATAAGATTCTAGTCTGGTTTGAGAGGAACCTGATCCTGCCGGATCGGGCGAAGCTCGTGTCCGGTGCCATCTTCTGGTACAAATCCGCTTCGCGTGCCATGACCCAGAAGACCTGGGAGCTCGGCGTCATCTTGAAGCGATATGACGCGGTCGTCGAATTCATCAGGACGCGCAAGCCGGGCTATATTGTCTACGAGGACGATCAGCAGATCGCGGCGATCCCGTTTCGGGATACCTTCCGCGATTGACCGTTCCTGGCACACAGCCTGGTGTGATGATCGTCGTCAGACCTCGTAGCCGATGGCCTCGACGGGGCATTCCTCCAGGGCGGCGCGGCAGGCGGCCTCTTCCGCCGGGTCCTTGGGCTGCCGCGAGACGAAGCTGCGGCGTCCCTTGTCGTCGCGCGAGAAGTTGTCCGGCGCGGTCTCGCGGCAGAGGTCGCAGTCGATGCACGTCACGTCGACGAAGTAATGGCCGGGGACGTTCTCGGGGACTTTCTGGGTTCGGTCGGCCATGGCGTCAATCGCTCCCGGGTTCCTGGTCGGCGTCGAGATCAATCCATCAGCAGATCGACCGGCCGTTGGAGGTGGGATTCCCAGAAATACGTGAACAGGAAGCAGGTGCTGATGACCCGGGCCAGATCGTTGACGCAGTCGGCCGCCGTGCCGACCCAGTAATTCTCGAGCGCGGGGTGCAACTGAGCGGCAGCCTGCAAGAGCGTGGCCACGGCGAAGAGCACGACGAACAGGAGGAACGAGCCGCAGAGGATCTCGACCTCCTTGCCCCGGACCAACTTGGTGCTCCGGGCGCGGGATTCGTCGATCTCGGCCCCTTCGAGGACGACCACCGGATCGATCAGCGAATAACGGATTGCGAACACGATCCCCGGGACGATGAAGGCGAGAATGCCGAGGAAGACGATCAAGCCCGTGATGCACCTCGCCGCGAAGAGCCGCCACCAGTTGTGGAAGCCCACCTGGAGCGCCTCGAGGTAGCCCGAAGGCTGCCCGGTCATCCGGTTGGCCAGAACATAGAGGATGCCCCCCGCGTAGATCGGGCCGAGCGCCGTCTCGATCAGGAACCGGAGCAGCAGCACGTTCATCACCCGCTCCGGGGGCGGGACGGGCTCCGGGATGATGAGGTTGCTCGCCAGGTTCCCCGGCAGCCAGACCGTGAGGACGAGCGCGGCGATCAGGAAGAAGTTGCCGAAGAAGAGCTTGAAGGAGAAGATCAGCTTTCGGCCGAGCGTCGCCGGGATGGCCGATGCCGGGTACCAATGCGGATCGGGGCGTTTCCCGCCAAGCTCGGCCTGCGGCGGAGCGTAGGGATTGGCCTGGTCCGCATCGGGATCGGAATCGAGCGACGATCGGCAATAGGGGCATGAGCCGGGGGACCTGGCCTCATCCTCGGAGGTTAGGGTCGCCCGGCAGACGCGACAGACTCGCGGACCCTCCATCGCATGCCCCTATTCAACTTCAACGATCAAGCATGAGAATGCGTCCCCGCCCCGAGAGGGGGGACGCGTTTAGCGGCGGATTGAAAACCATGACGAAGGCTCGAAGTCGGGTGCCACGAGTCTTCAGACCCGTGCGGTCTCGGATATCCGGGCTCTGTTCGGTGCGGGTCTCCCGACCCCGCCGAAACCGCCGACCGAAGGGCTCCGGAACCTCGCGATTCCACAGGTCCGCGAAAAAAGGGGACAGGCACGGCGCTTCGCTTCGACGATGTTGACTCTCTCGCGAAACGCGTACGGGCCATGAGACCCGCGCCGAACGGAAGATCGACCGGTTCCCGTGGCTCAGACGGTCTTGGCGTCGATCCAGGTCATCAGGCTGCGGAGCCGCTTGCCGACCTGCTCGACAGGGTGCTCGCGCTCCATGCGGCGGGTCGCCTTGAAGCTGGCCTGGTTGGCCTTGTTCTCAAGGATCCAGTCGCGGGCGAACTGCCCCGAGCGGATCTCGTGGAGGATCTTCCGCATCTCGTCGCGGGTCTGCTCATTGATGATGCGCGGCCCTCGGGTGTAGTCGCCATATTCGGCGGTGTTCGAGATGCTGTAGCGCATGTAGCTGAGCCCCCCCTGATAGAGGAGGTCGACGATCAGCTTCAGCTCGTGCATGCACTCGAAGTAAGCGCTTTCGGGCTGATAACCAGCTTCGACGAGGGTTTCAAAGCCCATCTTCACGAGGGCGCTGACGCCGCCGCAAAGGACCACCTGCTCGCCGAAGAGGTCGGTCTCGGTTTCCTCGGCGAAGGTCGTCTGGAGGACCCCCGCGCGGGTGCCGCCGATCCCCTTGGCGTAGGCCAGGGCGAGCGCCTTGCCCTGGGGGGAGCAGTTATCGGCCGTGGCGATGAGGCAGGGGACGGCCCCCCCCTTCACGAACTCGCTGCGGACCAGGTGGCCGGGCCCCTGGGGGGCGATGAGGGCGGAGTCGACCCCTTCCGGCGGCACGACCTGGTTGAAGTGGATGTTGAAGCCGTGCGAGCACAGGAGCAGGTTGCCGGGCTTCAGCTTGGGCTTGATGTCCTTCGAGTAGATGTCCGCCTGAACTTCGTCGGGCAGGAGGATGTTGACCAGGTCTCCCGCCTCGGCGGCCTCGGCGGCCGAGACCGGCTTGAAGCCGTCCTTGACGGCGGCGTCGTAATTCGCCGAGCCGGGGCGCTGGCCGACCATCACCGTGCAGCCGGAGTCGCGCAGGTTCTGGGCCTGGGCGTGCCCCTGGCTGCCGTATCCGATAATCGAGACCGTCTTGCCCTTCAGCAGCGAGAGGTCGGCATCCTGGTCGTAATACATCTGAGCGGGCATCAACGTTCTCCTGTTCTTCGGTTGTCGTTCGGTTGCGGGTCGATCGATTCGAGGACGAATGCTCGGCCGGGATCGGCCGGACAGTTGCGAACTTTACTGCTCTTGGGCGATGGTTCTTCGGGGCCGGGTCGGATCGGGGCCGTGTCTGGTCGGCGGTTCGAGACGCCGGGGTTTTCGACGGATCGGCTTCGTTGCAGCGGGCGCAATGGAAAAGGCCGGCGTCCCGACTCCGCTCGGTCGAGACGCCGGATGCCCGAGGCCGTTGGGGTTTACAGCTCGGAATGGCCCTGGACGACGCGGACGGGCTAATTCTCGCGGGCGAGGGAGGGAGCTGCGTGGTCGAGGCTCTCGGGGTCATCGAGGAACCGGCCGCCGCGGATCAGGGCGATCCGGCCGGTCCGCGCCAGTTCCTGGATGCCGTAGGGCCTCATCTCCTCGATGAAGGCCTGGATCTTCTGCTCCTGACCCGAGATCTCGATCATGAGCGAATCGGTGCCGACATCGACGATCCTGGCCCGGAAGATCTGGACGATCGCTTGAAGCTCGGGGCGCTTCTCGCGCGGCGCATTGACCCGGATCAGCATCAGGTCGCGCTCGACGTGGCTCACCCGAGAGAAGTCCTGCACCTTCACGACCGTGACGATCTTCTCGAGCTGCTTGCGCACCTGCTCAAGATGCCGGTCGTCTCCCATCACCACCACGATGATGCGGGAGAGCTGGGGATCTTCCGTCTCGCTGACGGCGAGGCTCTCGATGTTGAAGCCGCGCGAGGCGAACATTCCCGATACCTGCGCCAGTACCCCCGGCTGGTTCTGGACCAGGGCTGAGAGGACGTGCCGCATACGCCCAGACAACGGCGGTTGTTCCGTGCCCACGGGATTCGAGTTCGACGCCTTGTTCGCTTGGATCGCCATCGCGCTTCCTTCGTCTGCCTCTTCCGATCGCGGCCCCGAAGCTGGGTTCGGCCGGGCCGGTCGCGGAATGCAAGATGCTCCCGAAAATCGGGCTCAAGAGTGTCGGTTGGGGCCGGGGTTCTCGCCCACCGGGGGAGAAACCGAACCGCACGTTTCAACGGCCGACCACCGAAGAATTTACGTTCTCCGACCCTGTTTCCGCAAGGCCCAGCCACCTTGCGCACGGTCCTCGGCCAACTCTCCCGAACGACACCCCCGCCCCGACCCAGGTTCATTTCCCGGGATTCGGTGATCCGCAAACGAATGAGTGATGGCGAGCGTGTTTGAGTGTAGGGGCTTGGTCTGGTTCCTCAGTTGGCCAGACGTGGGGTCCAGGTGTAGGAACTTTTTCCAGGAATTCGTCGGATTCGACCCGTTTTTTGGTTCTTTTTTTTCCACA
>CALKTZ010000850.1 GCA_937997355.1 uncultured Planctomycetales bacterium
GGCGAGCCAGTCCCGTTTTCGCTCCGGCTTATGATGTCGCCCCCGCTAAACACGTACAGGGGCGTTGCCCCTGGCTCCGGCTGGATCGCCCCTCCGGGGCTCCGGGAGGGCTCGCTTTCCGCATCGGTTGAACGCGAAGGAATTCGGCGAATGAACCGCAATCACGATCGCCCAGCCCCGGCAGGGGCGGCCTTAACTTCAGCCGGGGGCGACGCCCCCGGTCCCATCGAGCGACGATCCTCCTCCCTCTTTTCCTCCCGGCTTCAAGCCCCGGAGGGGCGACTCAAGGGGACACCCATCGCTTCGCCCGAGCCCACTCGCGAGATGTTGGACGCCGTGGTCGAGAGACTCGCGCCGAACGAAACAAGACCCGCACAATCCGAGTGCGAGCCGCTCCAACAGCTTCCCGGAAAGCCATCCCTGCCGCTCCGCTCAATCGCCAATTTCCTCCAACCGCTCCGGCTTGGCGAATCGTCGAAGCAAGCCCCGAAATGTGGAGACGGCCACTTCCGGAATCGGGGCCTGATCCGTCTTCGTCGAGTCATGGTCTTCCCCGATCATCGCGATTCCGAACCAGCCCAGGCGACAGGGCCATTTCGACAGTTCGGCCGACTTGTTGAATCGCTCGGCGATGCGGAGCCCCCACACCACGCCCCAGTGATCGCGGAACCAGAACCAGGATCGATTCAAAGCCTGAGCGGCCCCGGCGGCTTGAACGGGCCTCGCACGCGCGCGGCCATATCCGATCCAGATGGCCAGGGCCAGGCACCACGAGAACCCCGACCACGCGGCGACGCGCGCGTCCGGCGGCAAACCGGCGTGAGTCAGGCCGAGGTATTCCAGAGCATAGCCGATCCCGAGCAGGATCGCGGCCGGCCCATAGCGCGTGGGGAGGTAATTCGTCACGCCCGTCCCGGCGACCAGGATGAAGAAGATCGTCCAGGGCGCATCCAACCGGAGTATGCGAAGCTCCTGCGCCTGGCGGAACCGCCCGGGTTCCTCCAGCCAGGGGATGAGGAAGACGACGATGAGCATCGCCATCAGCAACGCCCAGGCTCCTTCGCCGGGAGTGCGGGCATTGAGCGCGGAGAGCAGCGATGCCAGGCTCGCGAGCGCCGACAGATAAGTGAAGCGTCCCATCCAGGGACGACCAGTCCCGAGAGGCTCGACCAATCCGCAAACCTGGGCAACCGTGGCCAATCCAACCGCCAGGCCGCCCCAGATCAGCATCGGCCGCAGGGCCGTTCCCCGCGCGGCGCGCCATGCCCGCGTCAGCGGGAGCCACGCCGCGAGGAGGGTCATGAGCAGGAGAACGGTTGCCCTTTCAGCATTCAGCCAGGCGACCAGCCGCATTGCGACGTCGATTTCCGATCGATCCGACATCCGCATCCCGGTCTCCATCCCCGCTCGATCCGACTTATCAACTCGCAGGGTTTGCCTCAAACATCCGGCCGTGATTCCGGCAGGTCGATCGCGGCCTTGGAACTCTCCCCGCGTCCTCCTCCCATGCCGACCGCGAGCAAGGTCAGGCTCACGAGGCCGAATGCGACCACGGACGGGATGATGTCCTGCCAGCCGGCCGGGAGACTTTTCAGGAGAGGTCCGACCTTGTCGGTCATGTCGAGCCCCTTCTTGGCCGATTGGATGAATCCGATCGGGGCTTCGAGGGTGGCCAGCAAGATCCCCGCGAGCGAGCCGCCGGCGATCAATCCGCTGGCCATCAGCACGGCCGGGCTGGAGTCCGACTCCTCGGCCGTCATCCTGTGCCGTCGCTCGACCAGCGCGCGGATCATGCCGCCGATGAAGATCGGCACCGTCGTGGCCAGCGGGAGATAGACCCCCACGGCGAATGCCAGGGCCGACACACCGGCAAGATACATCACGATCGCGATCCCGGCGCCGAGCAGGACGAGCGCCCAGGGGAGCTTGCCGGTCATGATGCCGTCGATGATCACGGCGAAGAGCGCCGGCTGCGGGGGGTTGAACTTGTCCACCTTGGTGCCGTCGTCCCGCTCATTCACCCGGCCGCCGATCCCCGGGTCGTCGAGGACCACGAACTTCAACGAGTTGTCGACCAGATAACGGCCGGGGAGCACGCCGTCTCGGGGGATCGCCACGCGGGCGACCCGGTATTCCTGTCCGTCATGCGTCTCCGTCTGGCCGGTCAGTTCCGATTCCAGGGCGGCCACTTTCGGGAGGTATTCCGCCTTTGATGTTTCGATGGAATACACGCTATTCAGCCACAAAAGCGTGCCGCCGATGATCAAGGCCGAGGTCACCGCGCCGACGACGATCGCGATCTGTTGAGACCGAGGCGTCGCGCCGATGAGATAACCGGTCTTCAGGTCTTGCGAGGTCGTGCCGCCATTCGACGAGGCGATGCAGACGATCGCCGCGATCGAGAGGGCCGTGACGCGATACTCGGGGCCGACCCATCCCAGGATCACGAAGATCAGGCAGGTCATGAGGAGGGTGGCGATCGTCATCCCCGAGATCGGATTCGACGACGAGCCGATCTCGCCGGTGAGCCGGGAACTGACCGTGACGAACAGGAAGCCGAACAGAAGAATCATGCAGGCCCCGGCGATCCGGCCGGCGAGGTTGGTGGGGATCAGGTGCGATGACGCGATGGCCGCGACCAGCGCGAGGCAACCGAGCAACACGACGGCGAACGGGAGATCGCGCTGCGTGCGCCCGGAACCATCCGCCCCCTCGCCGCGAGAGCCCAGATCACGCAATCCGCCGACCACGGAGGAGAAAATCAGCGGCAACGCCCGGATCAGGCTGATGATGCCGGCCGTCGCCACGGCCCCGGCTCCGATGTAGCGGACGTAGCTCTTGAAGACGTCGCCGGGTCCCATCTGATCGATCGGGATCGTGCCGGGAGGGATCGCCTCCTTGAGCCCCTGGCCGAAGAACGAGATCGCCGGGGTTAAAACCAGGGCCGACAGGATGCCCCCGGCGACCATCACGCAGGCCGTGCGTGTGCCGATGATGTAGCCGACCCCCAGGAGTGCCGGGTCGGCCTCCCCCGAGATCACCGCGTTCTTGTAGCCGTTGATCCCCTCGATCAGCTTGCTGGGGGCGTTGTTCCAGAGCTTGAGGGCGTCCATCAGGACCTTGAAGACGAAGGCCAGGCCGAAGCCCGTGAAGACCATCCGGGCGCTGGCCCCCCCCTGCTCGCCCGCTTCGAGGATCTTGGCGCAGGCGGTCCCCTCGGGATAAACGAGGGTCCCGTGCTGCTTGACGATGAAGGCCCGGCGGAGCGGGATCATCATCAAGATTCCCAGCAGGCCGCCGAGCACCGAGACCAGCATCACCCGGCTCCACTCCATGTCGTAGCCGAGGATCATCAGGGCGGGCATCGTGGCGCCCACGCCGAACGCGATCGACTCGCCGGCCGAGCCCGCCGTCTGGACGATGTTGTTCTCGAGGATCGTCGCGCGCCGACTTCCGAATGCTTTGGAGAGCGCCCGGAAGATGGTGGTGGAAAGGACCGCGATCGGGATCGACGCCGAAACCGTCATCCCCACCTTGAGGAATAGGTAGAGCGACGACGCGCCGAAGACGATCCCCAGCAGGGTGCCGAGAGTCAGCGCGGGCAAGGTCAACTCGGGGATCGTGGCCTTATCGGGAATATAAGGCTGAAAGCCAGGGGCCGAACCCAGCGGATCGGCGGACGACTCACGTGCGGGCATTGAGGGGGCCGACATTTCCTTGAGGCTCTCCATCAAGATCGAGTCCAGATCCAGGTCCGGGCCCGGCCGTCATTGAACGTTCCCCGGCGAGCCAATAACCATAATCGCCCTCGACCCTTGCGCAAAGCCCCTGGCGTCATTTCGCCCGTGGTATCGCGCGAGCCTTATCTCCCCATTGAACTATTGATTTGCGAGCAAAACATCCCTCAACGACCCAGGGCTGCCCATTCCGCGACGGCGGCCGCGCACAGGTCCGGAACTTGCATGCTTGATCGCTTTGCTCAATGGGCGTAGGATTCGGGAGTTCCGTTGTGATGAAAGAAGTCGAGGACCAGTGATGCAGAAGACCTTCCTCGGATCGTGGCCGCTGATGATGGCCGTCGTGCTCACCGTGTCGGGTTGCGGAGGTTCCGCTAGTGACGGCCTGCCGCGCCAGGCGATCTCCGGCACGGTCACGCTCGATGGCCAACCGATGGTCGGCGGCGCGGTCACATTCATCCCCGATGGCTTCGAGGGGCCGGGGGTCGGCTCGCCGATTCAGGACGGCGCGTACTCCCTATCCGCCCAGGACGGGCCGGTCCCCGGGAGGTACCGCGTCGCGATCTATCGCCAGATGCCGACGGGAAAGACGATTCAAGATCCGGACGACACGTCGGTAGTCTTCGAGGAGAAGTTCGAGACGATCCCCGAAATCTACAATGTACGGACCGAACTGAAAGCCGAGGTCAAGGCGGGGGGGAGCAACCACTTTCCCTTCGATCTGAAGGGGGAGATCAAGACTCCTCCCCCCCCGACAACCAAGAAGCGTGCGTTGCGCCGGAATTGACTGACCGAGCCTGGCCGATCACTTGGGCGGCGGGAACCGGAATCGATCCAGCTCGGCGCGGAGTTCCTTGACCAGATCGGGGCGTTCGGCCGCGAGGTCGTGCTCCTCGCCCAGGTCGTCGACCAGGTTATAGAGGGCGAATTGCTCGCGCTTGGCATCGGCGAGGATCTTCCATGGGCCTCGCCGCAGCGAGGATTTCCACGGACCTTCCTGGGCATGTTCGAACTCCCAGTAGAGGGGCATGGCCCGCTCCACCGGCTTGCCGTCCAGGATCGGCAGGACGTTCACGCCGTCGAGGACCCGGTCGGCCGGCGGCGCGACCCCGGCCACCGCGCAGAGGGTCGGGAGGAGATCGGCGAAGCAGACGGGCTCGGCGGATTCGGTGCCGGCGCGGGTATGCCCCGGCCAGCGGAGAATCCCCGGCACGCGGTATCCCCCCTCGTACATCGACAGCTTATATCCGCGGAGCGGCCCGGCGGAGCC
>CALKTZ010000851.1 GCA_937997355.1 uncultured Planctomycetales bacterium
CTGGAATAGATGACCGCCCAGTGATCGTCGACGGCGACCCCTTCAAGCCGAGGGACTCCCCGGCTTCCCCCGGCTGCTTTGGTGAACTGGACGTCCGAAAGATCGTAGCCCGTCTGGGTCGTGTAGATCGGGTCGTCCTGGGGAATCGGGGCGAGAGGCTTATCGGGGAACATCGCCGCGACGAACTTGCGGAAGGCCGAGTCGAAGGCCCGGCTGCCGCAGGCGGCGTCCGCGAAGAACGTCCCCCCGCCCGGATCGATATGCCGGCGCAACGCCTCGATCTCGGCCGCTGAGAAGGAGAAAGCCCCTCGGCCGTGGATGTAGATCAAGGGGTAGTGGATCAGATTCGGGTCACTGGCGAAGAGTTCTTTATGATTGATGACCATCTCGAAGCCGAGCGTCGATTTGAGCGATGCCGCCAGGCTCGGGATGGCCAGCGGCGCGACGTTCCAATCTCCCGCGTGCCTCAGCTTGGCGATGTGCAAGGAGCCTCGCTTCGGCGAGTCGGCCTTGAAGTCCTGAACCGTGCGGACCGCGAGCTTGTCCGCGGGGAGTTCCCGGCCGGTCACGTAATCGATGATATTCTGGCCGATCCGCCTGGCCTTCACGACATCCGGCTGATCGGGATGAGCTTCCGCCTGGTTCCAGTAGCACGAGAGGTCGGCCGGCGAGTAGATCACCGTCGTCCGGCAACCATGCTCGATCCCCCAGAGCGGATGGATGTCCGGCGAGAGGAGATGCTTGGCCCTCCAGATCGGGTGATCCTCGGAGAGGGGGCGGAGCGCGTATTCCTCGCCGGGAAAGATCTCCCGGAGCAATGTCCGGAATCCCCGGTCGAATCGCGGATCGCCGCAGCAGGCCTCGGCGAGGATCGTCCCTCCCTGCTCGATGAAGCCTCGGAGCATCGCCTTCCCCGAGGCGGAAATCTCCGGCGCCTCGTGACCGTTGAGATAGGCGATCGGCGCCTGGAGCATCTGCTCGACGGTGGAGTTGTCGGGATCGATGACCTGCCAGGTCAGCAGGTGCTTCCAGTCGGCCGAGACCGCGGCGACGAGGTTGCGGATATCATCGTTGTCGTTGTTCCAGTCGTCGCCGGGGCCGTGGCGAAGCTTGTTGACGAGGACCGGCGATCGGCCGGTGGCGAGGAAGAGCACGGCGAAGCTCGTCGCGATGATCGATTCCAGCTCGTTCCCGACCCCCGTCCAGGACCCGGTCAGCACGGCCTGGGTGGCGAGGAGCTCCTCGGCCCCTTCGCGATACCAGTCATGGTCCCCGATGTATCGAATCCCCGCGAGGCGTCCGACGCGTTCCATCCCGTAGAGGTAATAGTGTTTCCACTGCTGGCGGAACCACGCATCCGGATTGTCTCGGACGGTGAAGCGTCGCCCGAGCCAGTCCAGCCCGCGCGCGATGGCGGGATCGATCTTCCCCCCCTTCCCGCAATTGACGATCGAATTGCCGGTCAGCTTCTCGCCGGATTCGTAGAAACGTTGGCCGGTGATGATCATGCCCGAGATGCCGGCGCATGTCATGCTCCCGGAGCTCGTCGAATTCATCACGTTGGGATAATAGGCCCAGCCGCCGTCCTTGCGCTGCGATCTCGTGAGGAACTGCCGCGCGAGGGCCCAAACTTCCTCCTTGACTGGGATTCCGGCTTGCTGGGCCGCATTCAGACCGAGGATCGCGAACTGGCTGCTCGAATTGTCACCACGTCGTCGCTTATCGGAGGTATGGGACCAGCTCCCCGGCCAGCCGGGATTCCCGTCTCCGGCCCGGATCTGGGCGCGTTCGGTCCAGTTGACGTTCGCTGCGATCCGTGTCGCATACTTCACCGGATCGACCTTGGCGTAGAGCATCGTGAGGAGGCCGACCGCATAGTTCCCGTCGATCTTCTCCGGCGTCAATTGTTCCAGGTAACGCAGGCCGGCGACCACCTGCTTGGAGTCGGCCGATTCCCCCGCCGTGAGGAGCGCATAGAGCACAAGGCTGGTCGGCCCGGCCGTGTGCTGATGGTGATATCCCGGATTCGGCCAGGAACCATCGGGCTGCTGCTGACCCTTGAGATAATGGACGCCGTCTCGGATGGCCCGCTCGACCTGCTCCGCCGTGACGGGAGGACGCGCCTCCTTCCCGGTCGCGGCACGAGCCCCCGTCAGGGTTGCTCCCACCGCGCCGATCGTGCCTCGCACGGCCCCCCGGATGGTGGCAAAGCGACTGGCCAGAGATGCTCGCAAGAGTGTGCGGCGTGAACTTTGGACCATGCGGAAAGCTCGCGGATTATCCAGATCGCCAACTTTTACAGACGTTGGCGGGTCGGTCGAAATGTTGATCCGATTTATCCGGCCGGCAAGCCACATGCCGCGGCGCGCCAAAAACGCAATCTATTCTTTCTTCGACGTTTACACAAACCCTGTTCGCGGTCCGCGGGCGAAGCTTGTC
>CALKTZ010000852.1 GCA_937997355.1 uncultured Planctomycetales bacterium
CAAGAGGAAGCGTTCGAGTGGGGAATCGCTCGTCAGGCCGCTGACCGAGTAGGCATCGGACGAAGAACGGGCGGAACTCAGCGTGAAGCCGAGCGAATCCGAGAGGGGATGGAAGCGGACTCCCGCGATCACGCCATCGGGGATGTCGGGGAGGGCAAGTTGATCGTCGACCCCTTTCCGGACCGAGGCAAGCTTCGACACCCGGAGCTTGCTGATCCCGTCCTCGTTCGTGACGACGGCGATCAGGTCTTCGTTGAGGTCGAATTCCTCGATATCCCACTTGAGGTCGATCATCCGGGCCGAGGTTTTCCCCGTGCCGAGGTCGTGGAAGATCAATCCGCGAAACTCGCGTTTCTGATCGCTCAGATAGACGATCTGCTTGCCATCCTTGCTCCACTTCGGGGAGCTATTCGACGCGGTTTCGACCTTGCCGCTTTCGGCATTCTTGGGTCGCGGCGTCAAGGTCTCGACGGCACCGGTGGCCACGTCCACCACGTGAATGTACGACTCATTGATCGAGATGTATTCGACCGCGACAACCTTCTTTTCATCGGGGGACCAGTCGGAGACGGTCCACTCCCCGGACACGTCCTTGAAGCGGCGGACGAAATGCGGATCGTCCGGGGCCGCGACATACAGGTCCATGTCCTTGCCGTTGCGGGCGTTGCTGCTCCACGCGAGGAGCCCCCCCGATGGAGACCAGACCGGCGAGGTGTTCCGGCTCTTGCCGTCGGTGATGCGCCTGGCCTCGCCTCCCCGACGGTCCTGGAGGAAGAGCTGGTAATTCTCGGCTCCCCCCTCGTCCACCGTGTACAGGAACTGATCGTGGCCCGGCCGCCCCTGGACCGAGAGGATGCGCTCGGGCAGGAACGTGACCTGAGTGCGCGCGCCGCCGGGAATCGCCACCTGGTGCGCCTGCACGACGTCCGCGAACCGCGTCGTGATGTAGATCCCGTTGCCGGTCGGATCCCAATCCTCGAACGAGGCCGAGCGGATGTTCTGATACCGATCCAGCGATTTCCGGATCTCGACGGGGACCGCCGGCACCCCCTCGGCGCGGATCGAGTCGGGGACCGGGATCGCGTCGGCGGCGCTCACCGACGACGTCATGACCATGAGACAGGCAGGCAGGACAACAGCGGGCCATCGCAACATGAGGACCGACTCCATTCGATTGGTATCAGGTCGCTTAATATCAGGGTGCGTAGAGGAACTCGTTGGAATTGTACAGGGCCCGGCAGAACGCGGCCGTCCCGTGAGAGCCGATCAGGGCGATCGCGGCGGCCTTCTCGGTGGGATTGGGGGAGCGACCCAGGGCCAGGGAAACCCCTCGCTCGACCTGCCGGGCCGGGTCGGAGCCGACATCGTCCGCGAGCCGCTTCGCGAAGGCCGCGGATTGCTGGAGCACGAAGCGGCTGTTGAAGAGGTTGAGCGCCTGCAGGGCGGTGGTGGAGACGGTACGGCGGGGGGCGACGAGCGCCGCATCGGGGCAATCGAACGCGCCGAAGGTCGGGTCCTGCTGGCTCCTCGGCTTGAATTGATAGATCATCCGGCGGAAGGTGTCCCCTTCCAGCTCGACCCGCGGCTTGTAGACCGCGACGTAATTCGTGTTCTTCTCCCAGATGTTATAGCCGGGGCCTCCCATGCGGGTATCGAGCGACCCGCTGCACGCGAGGATGGCGTCTCGAATCGGCTCGGCCTCCAGCCGCCTGGGGACCATGCGCCAGAGGAGCCGATTCAGCTTGTCGGCATCCTGGGCCTTCGGGTCCGATGCCGTGGCCTGGCGGTAGGTCGAGGAGGTCACCAGCAGCCGATGGAGCGGCTTCAGATAGCCTCCGTTGGAAAGCAGCTCGCTCGCGAGCCAATCGAGGAGTTCCGGGTGCGAGGGGGGCGCGCCGTTGAAGCCGAAGTCGCTGGGGGTGGGGACGATGCCGCGCCCGAAATGGTAATGCCAGAGCCGGTTGGCCAGCACCCGAGCGGCCAGCGGATTCCGGGGATCGCCGATCCAATGCGCCAGGGCCAGCCGACGCTGCGACTCCGGCGCCCGGGAATCGAGGACTAGCGGCGGATTGACCGCCAGGATTCCGCCCGGCGAAACCAGGGCGCCCGGCTGGGTCGGATCGCCCCGCCGCAAAACGTGCGTCTCCTTCGGCTCCGAGAAGCTCCCGGCATAGACATTCATCATCGGGCTGAGCTGGTTCAGCCGATCGCGGAGCAATGCCTGACGCGCGGTCAGCTCGGCTCGCTCGCGATCTTCGGTGCTCGCGGATGCCGAGGCATCCTTCGGCTTGTCGGACGCGTCGAACGACTGCCGGTCGAGCGACGATACCGCCACTCGCCCGAAGCGGTCTTCACTTCGAGGAAATAGTCGGTCGCCACGCGATCGCGGAAGCGGCCTTCCCGGTCGCGCGCCCAGACCACGCGGTCGATCGTCGCGGGTTCGGACCAGTCGATCGTCACGATCCCTCGGCCCGGGCTCTTCGAGATCCAGCTCCGGCCGTTTCCATACTGGCCGTCGTTGAGATGGACGATCTTGTGGATCTCGGAACTGGGATATTCGGAGGAGGCCCAGGCCCTGGCCCCCGCGCCGGCGGACGCCACGTTGCGACGGCCCGGGCTTCCCGCGGCGAAGACCTCGATTTCATCGATGCAGGGTTCGGAATGGGTATTCGTCGCCAGGATCGTCATCCGAATCCCCTTCGCGGCGACGGGCGCGAACCGCTCGACGTTGCGGGTCGGGCTCACCATCGATCGGCCGGGGGTATCCACGCCGATTTTCGCCAGGGGCTCCAGGGTTTCGAGCCGGTCGTCGATCCGGGCCAGCTCGGCCTTCACCTCGGCCGCCTCGGCCTTGCGCGATTCGGCATCGGGGGCGGGGATCGAGCGATCGGCATGCCGGATTCCCGAGAAGACCGCCTGCAACCCGTAATAGTCCTTCTGCGAGATCGGGTCGAACTTGTGGTCGTGGCAGCGGGCGCAATTGACGGTGAGGCCGAGGAACGCGGTCCCCGTGGCGGTGATGATGTCGTCGAGATCCTCGACCCGCTGTTGAAGCTGGGCCTCGGGCTGGGCGTTGCCCACCTGGTCGTGCGTACCGCCGACCAGGAAGCCGGTCGCCGCCTGCGTCCACCAGTTTCGCGTCCCCGGGGCCGGGTCGCGGGGGGTGCTTGGGGTCGATTCCTCGTCGGAGAGCGTGTCACCCGCCAACTGTTCCAGCACGAATCGGGGGAACGGCGTATCTCGGTTCAGGGCGTTGATGACATAGTCGCGGAACGGCCAGGCGTTGAACCGGGGCATGTTGGTTTCATAGCCGTGGCTCTCGCCGAAACGGACCACGTCGAGCCAGTGCCGCCCCCAGCGCTCGCCGTATTGAGGCGAGGCCAGGAGCCGGTCGACCAGCCGCTCGTAGGCGTCGGGGCGATTGTCGTATTCGAAGGCGGAAATGTCCTCGGGGGAAGGGGGGAGCCCGAGGATATCGAACGAGAGGCGACGGATCAGCGTGCGTCGATCGGCATCCGCATTGGGCTTGAGGCCGTTTTTCCGAAGCCCGGCCAGGATGAAGGCATCCACCGGGTTGCGGACCCAGGCGGAATCCCGAGGAGCAACCGACGGGGGTGATGGGCGCCGGATCGGCCGCAGGGACCACCAGTCGGCCCCGGCGCGGCGGGCCGCCAGGGGCTCCCCGACATAAGGGGCCCCCGCACTCACCCAGGATCGGAACGCCGTGATCTGGCCTTCCGTCAGGGGATTCTTGGGGGGCATCTCCCCCGAGGCGACCTTCTCCACGATCAGGCTCTCATCCGGCTTGCCGGGGACGATCGCCTCGCCACTCTCCCCCCCCGCCACGGCGGACGTTCTCCGGCTGAGGTCGAGCCCCCCTTTCTTCTGGTCCGGGCCGTGGCAGCTCAAGCACTTGCCCACCACGATTTCCCGGATTTGCGCGTCGAAGAGCGTTTGTCCCGTTGCGTCGGGTTGCGCGTCTTTCTTCGCGTCCGGGGGAGGGGCCGACCAGGCGGCCGGCACCAAAATGAAACCAAGGCCGAGGAGTGATGGTAGGAGGAAGGTTCTGAGCATGGCGTCCCACCGGGAGGGGGAAAGCGGTCAGGAAGGCCACCGCGGCGATGCAAACGGGAGGAAGGATCAGGAGGCCCGGAGGCTATCGAGCGCCCCGACGAGGTCGGCGTGGTATTCGGCGTAATCCCCCATGCGGATCACGTCGGCGCCGAACCGGATGAACTCGTCCATGTTGCAGGTTCGAACTTCGCCCTCTTGCTTCTTCACTTCGAGGATGAAGGCCATCACCGCGCCGAAGGCCGTGCTGGAGAAGGTGCGCACATACTTGAAGTCGAGGACGAACTTCCTGGGATCTTCGGGCTGGAGGAGCGAGAAGAGCTGCGCCTTCAATTCGGAGGCGATCTGGGGATCGGCGACCGACGGCGCGCTGATCTCGACGATCTGCACCCCGTCGACGATATCGCGGGCAATATGGAACGTGGTTCGGTCGAACATCGTTAACCTCATCGAGGGATTCGAATAGGCTCATGCGCCAATCGAACTCTAGATCACTATACCACGATTTCCTTGATTACATGACCATGAACATCGGTCAGCCGGCGGTCAATGCCGTTGTGCCGGAAGGTGAGCCTGGTGTGGTCGATCCCGAGGAGGTGCAGGACCGTGGCGTGCAGGTCGTAGCAGTAGGTGACGTTCTCGACCGCCTTGTACGACCATTCGTCGCTGGCACCGTAAGTCGTCCCCCCCTTCACGCCGCCACCGGCCAGCCATGAGGTGAATGTGAAGGGATTGTGATCGCGCCCCTTGGAGCCCTGGCTGCACGGCATGCGGCCGAATTCGGTCGTCCAGATGACGATCGTGTCGTCGAGCATCCCCCGGTTCTTGAGGTCCTTGATCAGTGCGGCGGCGGGCTGGTCCATCCCCTTGGCCATGTTGCCGTGATCGCGGGCGAGGTCCTCGTGAGAATCCCAGTTCCGGCGCGGGAAGCCGTTGTCCGCCCCGCTCCAGACCTGGACGAACCGCACCCCACGCTCCAGCAGGCGACGCGCGATCAGGCAGTTGCGGCCGAAATCTTCCGTAAGCGGATCGTCGAGCCCGTAGAGCTGGCGGACCGCGTTCGACTCACCGGCGAGGTCGAGCACCTCCGGCGCACTCAGTTGGAGCCGGGCGGCCAGCTCATAGGACGAGATCCGCGCCTCCAGCCGACTGTCGTCGGCGTGGTCGCGCTCGTGCTCGCGGTTGAACTGATTGAGCAGTTCGAGTCCCTCGCGCTGGGCGTCGGCCGTGAGGTGGGCTTCCTCGGGAGGGTTGAGGTCGAAGATCGGGTTCGCGGAGCCGGGGCGGACCATCGTCCCCTGGTGGGTCGCCGGCAAGAAGCCCGCGCTCCAGTTCGCCGGGCCGTTGGGGGCGAACCCGCGAGAATCGGGGAGCACGACGAACGTCGGCAGATTGCGATTCATCGACCCCAGCCCGTACGACACCCAGGCCCCGGCGCTCGGGAACCCCGGCAGCACGAAGCCGGTATTCTGCATGAAGGTGGCCGGGCCGTGGACGTTCGACTTCGCCACCATCGCCGGCAGGAACGCGATGTCGTCGACGCACGTCGCCAGGTGCGGCATCAGGTCGCTG
>CALKTZ010000853.1 GCA_937997355.1 uncultured Planctomycetales bacterium
GTTGATGAGCCGGAGCCGCTCGGGGAGCACGCTGATCGGACCCGTGACCGTGCCGTAGACCATGAGCTTCACTTCCGGAGAGATCTTGTTGTCGGTCTCGATCTGGATTTCCTCTCGGAAGGCCCCGATGGGCATGCCGGGCTTCATCTCGATCTCCAGCCTGTATCCCCCCTCGACCTGGAGCGGCTTGAGTTCGCTTTCACTCAGCGGCGTCGGCGTTACGGTGAGGGAGTCCGGCTTGGAGGTGGCGATCTTGGTGAGCTTGAGCTTGGGCTGGTCCGGCGCGAAGAGGACGGCGTTCACCTTCTTGGGCTCGTCGCTCGAAACCAGATCCATGGGGATCACTCGCTCGTTTGGGATCACCACGATGGCCTGGTGGATGAGCCCCTTGACATTCATCGTGAAGTTAGGCTTCGTCGGATCGTTCGTGCCGATCGTCGCCCCCTTCTCGAAGTCCCCGATTGCGTCGCGGGTTTCCCATTCGAGGTCGATGGTGGTCGACTCCCCCGGCTTGACGATGGCGCGTTGCTTGTCGGCAAACTTGGCGATCGTGCATTGGCAGGTCGACGACTGCATCCACAGTTCGAGGTCCGCGTTCCCTTCGTTGCGGACCGTCCAGGAATGCTTGCCGGTCGTCTTCTGCGACATCCTGCCGAATTGATACACCGGGTCGCCGTCGACCTTGGCCTTGGGGGCCGGGCCGCTGTTCGTGGAGACCTTGAATGCGCCCGTCGATTTCGTGGAGGGTCCGAAATTGGCGACCAGGGTCGCCACCGCGGTCAAGGCGACGATAACCACCGACAGGATGATCCACCGCAACATGATCGGATTGGCTCCGGAAAATCGGGTCAGGGAGATCGAGTTTAATGGTCGACGACTCGCGGCTCCATCCCTACTCGATGCGGCCGCTCGCGAAGGCCGCATCGGCCCTCGATATCTTATACCTAAGGAGGATGACAAACCCGATCTTAAAACCGACTTCGAGAAAGGGTCAAGCCGCCCGATGAGGTGTGCGTCCCTTCTCTCGCGGAACGCGGAAATCCCGAGAGAATTCGGGAACTTCCGCGATGGTCAACTTAGCCGGCGGCGCCCAGCACGAAGATGTTGACGGGGATCTTCAGCTCGGTCGCCTTCGGATTGTCCGTCTTCAGGATGATATTCTCCGAGATTTCCCCGATCGGGGTCCCGGGCGGGACCGTGACGGTCAGCCGATAGCGTCCCTTGAGGGTCGGTGTCTCATTCGGGGCGATTTCGACGTCGAGCTTCTCCGGCTTGCTGGCGACCTCGAACTTGGTCGGCTTGCCCCCGCGGACGAGGAGCGTGACTTCGCCCGAGCCCCCGCGGCTGCTCGTGACGTTGATGAGCCGGAGCCGCTCGGGGAGCACGCTGATCGGACCCGTGACCGTGCCGCTGATCTTGAGGCGAACTTCGGGTTCGAGCTTGCTGTCGGTGTCGATCACGATCTCGTCGCGGAAGGCCCCCAGGGGCATCCCGGGTTTCACCTCGACGTCGAGCTTGTACCCCCCCTCGATTTCCAATTTCTTGAGTTCCTCATCGGTGAGGGGCTTGGGGGTGACGGTGATGAGGTCCGGCTTGGAGGTGGCGATCTTGGTGAGCTTGAGCTTGGGCTGATCGGGGGCGTAGAGCAGGACGTGTACCTTCTTGGGCTCTTCGCTG
>CALKTZ010000854.1 GCA_937997355.1 uncultured Planctomycetales bacterium
CCAACCAGCCGAGTCGCGGGACGATCGCGCGGGACCGCCGGGCGACCCTCCGCCGCGATGAGACGGGAAGAATTCCGTGCCGAAACCCGAGAGGATCGCCGCGATGAGTTTTCATGATCGGCACTTCCCGGTGCATCAACCCGCGAGGCTGGCAGTTCGACAATGCCGTTCCTATATCAATCACATCCGAATCTTCGTGCCGAACCCGCAACCTATCTTACCCCGCAATTCGCCCCGACGATGCCCCGTCGTGTCAGCCGCGATCGGATTTCGACCCGATGCCACCTCCCTGGCACCCGATCGATGAAATTCGTTTCTTGCGAGGGACTTCGGGATCACCTTCGGTTCCCTGATGAACTGTTCGGAGTCGATGCCGATCCCGACGAATCTGATCCGAGGCGATCGCCGAAGCGCGGCGAACAACCAGATCGATCAAATCCATGGAAAGTTCCCTGTTTCGATCTTGTTTGCCGACATCACGCACGATACAATCCTCAAAGTCTACTTATTCTTCATATTCACCATTTTTTCGCCAAGAGACTCATTCGCCGCAAACCACCACGACACAACATCATCGATTGGAGCGAGCCATGATGAGAATGCTTCCGCCAGTTCGGGCGACGCTGCTCGGCGCCATCGTGCTCTTGATTGGCGTTGGCTCGGCGAGGGCACAGAATCCCAATCAGGTGAAGGTCCCATTTTCGGGGTCCCACCAGTCCATCGCGGGCAAGACAATCGACGGATACTTCCTGTACGATTACCGCGAGCCCGTCGACTTCAATGGTGGCTTCCCCGTGTACGGGCAATTCTCGTGCGATACCTATCCCCGTACCATCTACTACCAGGTCTATCAAAACGGCGTGGCCACGACGGACACCGCGACGGTCTCCGGCAACCCCTACATGATCTACACCAACAAGGACACGACCAACAAGAAGCGCTTCGACCTGTCGGTCAAGCATGTCGTGTCCCCGGGCGTCACCAACGATTACTGCGTGGTGTTCCCCACCCCCTATCGGCTCCATCAGACGCAATTGCCGGGGCGGCTCCAATTTCCCGGCGGCCCCAATTATCCGGGGGCCTTCGCCAAGTTCGTCAACGGCGCCCCCGCCGACGTCTACAACATCACGTGCAGGGCCGGAGGCTGCACGGGGCCTGCCGGTCCAATCGGCATGGTGACGATGGAATACGTCGTCTATGTCGGATGTGTCCCGCCGCAACCGGCCTGCCTGCCCCGCCGAGGCTGCTTCGCCGGGCTCTTCCATCATCGCCGATCGGCTGCCGTATGCGGGCCTTGAGCAAGGCACCTTGCCCCCGACGCCCCGCGATCTCGGCGATGAATTGAAATCCGGCCTCTCCCTCGGGATCATAAGGCGCCGCACCGTGGGTCCGCGTAAGCCCCGCCCGAGGAATCGGGCGGGGCCTCGCCGCCGGACCGCTCCCTCATGACCCGGCACGCCGCCCCTCGCCCCGCGCGTCCCCCATCGCTTCATCTTTATCTTCATCAATTTCCGAATATTTACTTGTTTTTAATCTGAATTCCTCTTATAGATTGAATCACCGATCGACGGCGCGTCGATGCGCCGTCCGCCCGCGACGTCCCTTCATCTCGGAACATCGAGGATCTCCATCCCAACGGACCAATCGGAGCCAATCATGAGACGTCCCTTCACGCCGATTCTCCTTTCCATGGCCGCCACTGTGCTGGCCGCCTGTGCGACGACGGGCCTGGCGCAAGATCCGGAGGCCGAATTCGCGCTCCCCAAGAACGTGATCAAGGTGAGCTACAGCGGGTCCCTGAGCACCGACATGACCAAGACGGTCAGCGGATACTTCATCTACGACCAGAGCAAGCCGGTCGATTTCCTCACGCCGGGGCAATTCACCTTCACCAAGAATGCCCATTATCAACATGGTTTCAATTGCACCGGCAACGTGAGCCAGCCGTCGATCCCCGCGAATGCGAAATTCATCGTCTACACCAACGTCGACGCCGCCTACAAGAAGGTCCAGGTGTCGACCAAGGACAACACGACCGGGAACGCGTTCGACCTCACCCTGAACACGCCGGACGCGCTGCTCAACCAGGCGGTCCTGGCCGATCGCGCGCAATATCCCGTCCCCTCCAACGGCGCCATCCCCGGGACCGGCACCATGACGGTGACCAACGGCGGATCGACGTCCACCTACAATATTTCCGTGACCGGGAGCGTGACGCTGCCCTGAGCTATGCCGGGAGCATGAAGGCCCGCGCGGCCGATCCTCGATCGGGATCGCGCGGGCGGATCGCGGCGGCCCGATCTTGCCGGTCCGCCGCATCGTCGTTCCCAATCGACCGGGTGGCAGCCAATGCCCGGGCCGTCCTTGACGTTGGCCCACCACTCCCCCTCATAATCCCCCCAACAGGCCACGACCGACTCCACGTCCGAACTCGAAACGTTTTTCCGCATATTCACTTGTATTAAAAATTGTGTTCTCATAAAGATTGGCGTGAATGGCCGAGCCGCGGCCCGACATGCCCCGTCCGCGGCCTCCCCGCCGCCTGGAACGCCCCTGGAGTTTCACCCGAATGCGGATGAACCGGAGCC
>CALKTZ010000855.1 GCA_937997355.1 uncultured Planctomycetales bacterium
CAGCATGGAACGGTTCATGGGGATCTTGATCGAGCACTTCGCCGGCGCCTTCCCCCTCTGGCTGGCCCCGGAGCAGGTGCGCGTGCTGCCGATCTCGGACAAGGTCGCGGCCTATGGCGAGCAGGTCCTCGCCGAACTCCAGAAGGCGGGAATTCGGGCCTTCTACGACCAGAGGCCGGAAAAAATCGGGGCCAAGATCCGCGACGCCCAGCTCGAAAAGGTCCCCGTCATGCTCGTCATCGGAGCCAAGGAAGCCGAGACACAATCGGTGGCCTATCGAGATCGCGTCGATGGGGATCTTGGCACCCTCTCACTGACCGAGGCTATCGCCCGGATCAAGCAAGAATCGGACTCCCGGACGACCCGCCAGGCCGCCTCGCCAACACCCATGACCGCGTTCCCTTCGGACGAGAAGGGGGAAAGTCACGAGTATTGACCCTTCGGGAGTAATTCCGCGACTCGACAATGCGATCGATCACTTGTTGATCGCATCGTCGATCTTGGCGCCGGCTTTCTCCGCGGGGCCGCGAGGGTCGAGTGCCTTGGCCGCGTTGTCGACCCGTTCTCCGGCTTTTTCCATCGGCCCTTTTTCCTCGCAGCCGATTGCAAAAGTCAGGGACAATAGCGAAACCCCGGCAAGAATGGTCCGTTGCCGCATGGTGGTGTTCGACTTGATCACTCGCGATACTCCTCTAGAAAGCGAATCTTGCGTCGGAGATCGCGGCTTTCAAGGCGAGGATAGGCTGTCCGCGATCACCGATGGCATCGATCAACGTGCCTCACGGCCACGAAACAGTGCAACATTGATGCCGCTCCAAGGCGGATTTCCCCTCATCGCGAAATCAGGAGATGACCGAGCCGTGCCGAACGCGGAAGTCCATGACGGGGCAATCGCTTCCAATGAAGTTACGCAGGCGGCGGAACGTCTCGCTCCCTGGATTCACCGTACCCCCGTTCTCACCTCGAACACTCTCGACGCGAGGTGTCGCGCACGGGTGTTCCTGAAATGTGAGAACTTCCAGAGGGTGGGCGCGTTCAAGTTTCGAGGGGCGATGAACGCATTGCTCACCCTGCCGGAAGCTGCTCGCCGGGCCGGGGTTGTCACGCATTCGTCGGGCAACCACGCCCAGGCGCTGGCCCTGGCCGGTCGGCTCCTGAATGTTTCCGTCACGATCGTGATGCCTCGCACCGCCCCGGCGGTGAAACGGGCCGCGACCGAAGGCTACGGGGCGCGGATCGTCCTCTGCGAGCCGACGCTGGCCTCGCGCGAATCGACCGTCAACGAAGAGATCGCCCGGCATGGCCTGACGCTCGTCCATCCCTTCGACGACTGGAGCGTGATCGCCGGGCAGGGGACCGCCGCGCTGGAATTGCTCGAACAGGCCGGGCCGCTCGATGTCATCCTGGCGCCGGTCGGCGGCGGGGGGCTGATCTCGGGGACCGCGCTGGCCGTCCAGGAGAATTCCCCCGGCACCCGGGTCGTCGGCGCGGAACCGGCCAATGCCGACGACGCCCGTCGATCGCTCGAATCGGGCACGATCCAACCGTCGAACGACCCGGCCACCGTCGCCGACGGCCTCCGCACCTCGCTGAGCCCTCGAACCTTCTCGGTCATCTCCCGTTATCTGGACCGGATCGTGACGGCCGACGAGGCCGAGATCCTGGAAGCCATGCGGTTCATCTGGGAACGTTTGAAAATCGTGATCGAGCCATCGAGCGCGGTCCCGGTCGCCGCGATCCTCAACGGCCGGCCCGATGTCGAAGGTCAACGCGTCGGCATCATCCTGACCGGCGGCAACGTCGACCTCGATCCCATGTTCCGAGCACTCTCCGAAAAATGGCTCGGAGCGGACACCGCCGGTTCGCAACCATGACGAAGCTCGAACCCTGGATCGCGATTGCCGACCTCCTGCTCGTGCTCTACTTCATCGCGCGGCGGGTCGACGTCCGCCTCGTGCTGATTTTGGGGGCGCTCCCCCTGTTCGTGGTCGCCGGCCGCTGGACCGAGATGTTCGTCAAGATCACCAGCGAGATGGCCAACGCGGGGACCGTGGTCCCGATCGGCTCGGCGCTCGGCTTCGCCCATGTCCTGCGGCTCACCGGCTGCGACCAGGATCTGGTCCGGATGCTGTTGATTCCGGTCCGGCGTTTCCGCCCCCTCCTGATTCCGGGGGGC
>CALKTZ010000856.1 GCA_937997355.1 uncultured Planctomycetales bacterium
GAGGCGGGGGGGCGGATCTTTCTCCAACTCTGGCATGTGGGCAGGATTTCCGACCCGATCTACTTGAACGGCGCCTTGCCCGTCGCGCCGAGCGCGATCGCCGCGCAGGGGCATGTGAGCCTGGTTCGCCCCATGAAGCCGTTCGTCACCCCGCGAGCCCTGGAACTTTCGGAAATTCCTTCGATCATCGAGGCGTATCGCCGAGGGGCCGAGAATGCGAAGTCGGCGGGGTTCGACGGCGTCGAGATCCACGGGGCCAACGGCTATCTCCTCGACCAATTCTTGCAGGACAGCACAAATCATCGCGCGGACGAATATGGCGGATCGATCGAGAACCGAGCCCGCCTGATGCTTCAAGTTGCGGATGCCGTCATCTCCGTGTGGGGGCCTCGACGAGTCGGGATGCATCTGGCTCCTCGCGGGGATTCGCACTCGATGGGAGATTCAGACCCGGCCGCGACGTTCGGCTACGTGGCCCGAGAGCTCGGCAAGCGGCGGATTGCGTTCCTTTGCGCCCGGGAGTCGCTCGGCGATAACCGAATCGGTCCCCTCCTGAAAGAAGCGTTCGGCGGCCCTTATATCGCCAACGAAAAATTCACCAGGGAGACCGCCGAACAGGTCCTGAAGGCCGGAGAGGCCGACGCCGTCGCGTTTGGCCGCGAATTCATCGCCAATCCGGACTTGCCGCAACGATTCGCACTGAGCGCCACGCTCAACCCTCCCGACCCGACAACCTTTTACGCGGAAGGCCCGCACGGATATACCGATTATCCCGTGCTCGACCGCGAGAAATTGGCGTCCTGAATCGGATACCGGCTGAGCTTGGCTTCTGGACTTCTTGAGGAAATTGGGAGGGATACACTCGGATGGAATACCGCAGGTTGGGCAATTCGGGGTTCAATGTGCCGGTCCTGAGCCTGGGGACAGGAACCTTCGGCGGCGGCAATGAGTTCTTCAAGGCGTGGGGGACGACCGGGGCCGACGAGGCAACCCGGCTGGTCGATATCTGCCTGGATGCCGGCCTCACGATGTTCGACTCGGCCGACATTTATTCCGGAGGGCTCGCCGAGGAAATTCTCGGCAAGGCCATCAAGGGGCGCCGCGACCGGGTGATCATCTCGACAAAGGCGACCTTTCGCGCCGGCGAAGGTCCCAACGACGTCGGCTCGTCGCGTTATCACCTGATTCGAGCGGTGGATGGGGCATTGAAGCGACTGGGGACCGACTACATCGATCTCTTCCAGTTGCACGGCTTCGATGCCAGGACCCCCGTCGAGGAAACACTCTCGACGCTCGAAACGTTCGTGCAAGCCGGCAAGATTCGTTACATCGGCTGCTCGAACTTTTCCGGCTGGCACTTGATGAAGTCGCTCGCCGTCTCGGAGAAGTATGGCCTCTCCCGATACGTGGCGCATCAGGCGTATTATTCGCTCATCGGCCGAGATTATGAGTGGGAGCTGATGCCGGTGGGGCTCGACCAGGGGGTGAGCGCGGTCGTTTGGAGTCCTCTGGGCTGGGGGCGCTTGACCGGCAAGATCCGTCGAGGGCAGCCCCTCCCGGAACAGAGCCGCCTCCAGTCTCAGAAGGTGGTGGACATCGGCCCGCAGGTCGATGACGAGGCCGTGTACAAGGTCGTGGATGCGATCGACGAAATCGGCAAGGAGACCGGAAAATCGGTCCCGCAAATCGCCCTGAACTGGCTGCTCCAGCGGCCGACGGTGGCCACGGTCATCATCGGCGCCCGCAACGAGGAGCAGCTCCGGCAGAACCTCGGCGCGGTCGGCTGGAACCTGACGGCCGAGCAAGTGGCCAGGCTCGACGCCGCCAGCGCGCCGAGGATTGCCTATCCCTACTGGCATCAGAACGGGTTCGCCGAGCGAAATCCGCCCGCAGTTTGACGGAGCGCCCCATCCTTCAGGCGGGTTCAAACACCTGCTTCTTCTCGATCTCAATGAAATTGGGGGTTGGCCTGGACACGCGGTCTCATTTAGGATGCCTTCGCGTGTACGATTGAATTGCTGTCGGCCGAGCGGTCCCGTTTTGGAGCCGAGGACTTGATGCCCCAGGCCGGACGTTTCCGGATTCTGGCCCTGGATGTCGATGGCACGCTGCTCGACCGCGACGGGCATCTGCGTCCCAGAACGGCCGCAGCGGTCGCCCGTGCGGCATCGGCGGGGATTCAGCCGGTCTTGTGTACGGGGCGTCGTTATCGACGCGCCTTGCCGATCGCCGAGCAACTCGGCATCCAGGTCCCGATCGTCTGCAACTCGGGGGCGATCGTGAAGAATCCGCGCGATCACGGCACGCTCTGGCGCGCGGACCTTGATCCGAAGCTCACCGCCGAGGTGTTGTCTCTGTTTCAGGCGTTCGATCAACCTTGCGTCGTCTTCACGGATAATCCCCACGATCAGCCGGATTTCATCGCCACCGGCTTCCCCACGGGACGCGTCGAGTTCGACGACTATGTCTCGCAGAATCGATCGCATGCCCGAATCGATGCCGGCTGGCTCGGACGTGCCCTGCAAGGGCAAAGACCAGGGGGGACAAATCTTGAAGTCCCGGTCTTCCATGTTTTCGCGGTCGGCAGCATCGGGGAGATGCTGACCTTCGAACGTTCGGTGCTCGATCATCTCGGGATTCGGGTTCAAACATTCGTCCAGCGCACCTCGCGGTATCTGGGGACCATGTGCGAGGTACTGCGACCCGATGCGAGCAAGTGGAGCGCCATCGTCCATCTCGCCGAGCTTTGGGGGGTGGCGCGCGAGGAAGTTTGCGCGATCGGCGACGATTTCAACGACGTGCCGATGATTCGGCATGCCGGACTCGGCGTGGCGATGGGGCATGCGCCGGCGGAAGTTCTCGCGGTCGCCGATCATGTCACGGGGGATCATGATTCCGAGGGCGTTGCCACCTTCCTGGAAGAAATCCTGCTCGGTTGATTTTCGCTTCAGGACTTTGACCTTTGAATGACTCCAGCTTGCGAACAAACGAACCGGAGGGTGCGTCCTGGGTTTCGGACGGTGATGGCATCCACGATCGGACGCTCGAAAAGAATTGGCTGTTCCCCCTCGCAAGGCGGAGGTTCCGCTCCCTGTCGTCGGGGAAGACCCATGACTTCTACGTGATGGATCTCACCTCCGCGGTCCATATCGTCGCGCTCACCTCCGACGATGAGGTGGTTCTGGTCCGGCAGTTTCGCGCGGGATCGGAACGGGACAGTCTCGAAACCCCCGGAGGCTTGCTCGAAGAAGGGGAAGACCCTTGCAAGGCCGGCCCGCGCGAGCTTCTCGAAGAGACCGGCTACGCGGGCGATCCCCCCGAGTCGCTCGGAACCGTCTGGTCCAATCCCGCGATCACGACGTCGAGGAGCACAACGATCATCGTTCGTAATGCGCGCAAGATTGCCGAGCCGAAGTTCGATCCCAGCGAGGAGCTGAACATCGAGCTTGTGCCCGTCGCCGACATTCCCCGAATGATCGAGGATGGACGAATCGATCATGCGCTGGTCGTCGTGGGGCTCATGAGGTGGCTCGCCACTCGACCGCGATAATGCCCCGTGGACGATAGGGGTTTACCGAGCCCCCGTCACATCCTTTGCGTCGATCGCATCGCAAGCATGAAGTGCCATCACGGCGAAGGCCGTCCCGGCGTTCGAGATGTAATGCTTGTTGTCGGTATTGAGCGATCGCGTGAACCAGCGGCCCGACTCTCGCTGATTGTTCTTGAGCCAGGCCACTCCTTTCACAAGAGTCGGGTCGGCCGCCGGGATGCCAGCTTGACGCAGTACGTGGACGACCAGGCCGGTGGCATATCCGTCACTCGGGGCCTTGGGATCATTCGACGAGCCGTCGTGTCGTTCCCACTCGCCGAGCGAAGGTAGGCACCAGCCGCCATCGGGACGTTGCAACGAACGCAGCCGATGGACGGTTCGATTCCGTTGTTCGAACGACATCAAGCCATCGAGTCGTGTCGAGGCCCAGAGGAGGAACGCCTCGTGGTGTAGATTCGGCGGCGGGTTTTTCTTGAAGTAGTTCCGAAGGGAATCGACCCCCTTGCGAGCACTTTCGCCGGTTGCGTAATGATCGGGCGCATATCCAACGCCCAGCGCGGCCACAAGTGCCCCATAGTAGTCGTCGTATTCGTAAGGTGGAAGCTTCGCCTTGAGCCAGTTCCAGGCGCCTTCGGGCTTCTGGAGGGCCCACATCCGGTCGAGCGCCTTTCGGGTCGTCTCGTGGAGCTTGCCCGTCGTCAGTTGATCGTTGATCGCAAGCGCGGCGGCCGTCGAGACGACCTCCGCGTCCCATCTCGGTTTGGCGGATTTCTCGGAGTCATCCCAATGACGGACCCGATTCTCGAAATAGCCGCGGACTTCCGCCATCGCCGAATCAGCGGTGCCATTCGCCAGAAATGCCGGCTTCGCCATCAAATAGGGATAGTTTGTATGGCACGTGCCGCAGTGATTTTTTTTGGTCCAATCCACCGCGAGTTGATCCAGGGCCGAGGAGGCTCGCGCGGCCGAGAACCTCGGAGCGATTGGCTCATCCGGCGAGGCGTTGGGAAGTGTCGGCCGAGGCGATGCCGATTTCTCCTCGGCGAAAATGGCCGTGCTGGGGATCAGGAAGATATTGATCCACAACAGCAGCGTCGCTTTGATTCGTGTGCCGGGTCGATGCTCGATCATGCGTCGGGCCTCGTGTCGATGGCGATGCTCGATTGGGCGAAAGTTCAACAAGACTCCGGAGTGAGATCGAGTATTGGCCCTGCGTGTCTGGTTTGCAAGTGTCTGTCATCTCCGAAGGGATGCCGGCCGAAAGGCGGCGACATCCCCCGGAAATGACGGAATCCGAGCGTTGGCGAGTTCTGTTGGAGCTTCGATCACATCGTCCGGTCGACGGCCTCGGCGACGCGCTTGCACTGGGCCATCAATTCACCGAACGCGGCCGGGGTGATCGTCTGGGCACCGTCGCTCATGGCATGCTCGGGGTCGTCGTGGACCTCGATGATCAGCGCATCGGCCCCGGCGGCGATGGCCGCCTTGGACATCGGCGTGACCAGCTTGGCTTTACCCGTCCCGTGGGACGGGTCGACGACAACCGGCAGGTGGCTCCGCTCCTGGAGATAGGGCACCGTGGCCAGGGGAAGGGTGAACCGGGTGTGGTCCTCGTAGGTGCGAATCCCCCGCTCGCAGAGCATTACATTCATGTTGCCTCGATCGAGGATGTACTCGGCGGCGAGGAGGAATTCCTCGATCGTCGCGCTCATCCCTCGTTTGAGGAGGACCGCCTTGCCGGAGTCTCCAACCGCCTGGAGCAACTGATAATTCTGCATGTTCCGGGCACCGATCTGGAGGACGTCGGCATACTCGGCGACCGTCGGGACATGCTCGGGGGCCATCACCTCCGTCACGATCGCCAGGCCGGTTTCGGCGCGAGCCTGGGCGAGCATCTTCAAGCCGAGTTCCTTGTGCCCCTGGAAGCTGTAGGGGCTCGTCCTGGGCTTGTAGGCGCCACCGCGGAGGGCGCTCGCGCCGAGCGACTTGAGCTTACGCGCGATCGAGACGATCTGTTCCTCATTCTCGACCGAACAAGGCCCGGCGATCACGGTCACCCGCTTGCCGCCGACTTCCAAGCCTTGAGCCTTGATGACCGATCGCTCGTGCTTGACCTCGGACGAGGCGAGTTTGTACGGCGCCATGATCGGCAGCACCTTCTCAACACCTTCGCCGGCTTCAAAAACTTCGGTCATGCCGGGGCGTTCGTCGCCGATCGCGGCGATGACGGTCTGGTGCGTCCCTTGAATCACCTGCGGGGTGAGTCCAAGCCCTGCGATTTG
>CALKTZ010000857.1 GCA_937997355.1 uncultured Planctomycetales bacterium
AGTGGGCGTCGAAATCGGCCCCGATTTGAGCAAGATCGGCGGCAAGTATTCGCCCCCCGATCTGCTCCGCCAGATCCTCGAACCGTCCCTGGCGATCGACCCCAAATATGCGGTCTATCAGCTCGAAACCCGCGCCGGCACGCTCCATACCGGCCTCCTGGTGAGACGCGACGAGAAGGAGGTCGTGCTCCGCGATGCCCAGAACAAGGAGGTGCGGATTCCCGCCTCCGATGTCGAAATCCTTGCTCAGAGCAAGCAATCGCTGATGCCCGATCTCCTGCTCCGGAGCCTGACCGCGCAGCAGGCCGCCGATCTGCTGGCCTATCTCGGCTCGTTGAAGTAAGTGAGGCTCATGATGGATTCCAGGTTAGTGGATTAGGGTCCGATTTCCGAGTGCCACGGGTCTTCAGACCCGTGCCGGCACAACCTCGGGATCGGGAGCACGGGTCTGAAGACCCGTGGCACCCTTTTCGCGAATCTTCCGATCGAACGGACAATCTATTCGAGCCATCACCCCGGAATCCATCATGAGCCTCAAGGCTTTTGTTGACGAGGCAGCCGCACGGTCGCCTGGGTCCCCCGGCCGTGGATGGAGCGGAGCACCAACGTCCCGCCGAGCCGCTCGATGACCGAGCGAGCCAGGAAGAGGCCGAGGCCCATCCCCCGCCCCGGCTCCTTGGTGGTGAAGAAGGGCTCGCCGAGCCGCGAGAGGATCTCGTAGGGCATCCCTTCTCCCTGGTCGCGGACCTCGATCAGGAGGGTATCGATCTCGTCGGAGATGATCAGGTCGATCGTCGCTTCGGGACCCGAGGCATCGAGCGCGTTCTGGAGCAGTCCGCGCAGCACCTGGGCCAATGTCCGCTCCGGGCCGACGATCGGGGTGAGCTCGGGCCGGGTGGTCAATTGATGCCGGACGCGCCCCGGCGTGCGCAGCATGTCGAGGGCCTCCGTCGCAAGTTGTCGGGGGTTGATCGGCACGGGGGGCTCCCCCATCGCCTGGCCAGCGTTGACGGCCATCTGGTCGAGGATCTCCCGGCATCGGGCCAGCTCCGAGCGGATCAGCTTGAGATCGTTGAACGCTCGGGGCGGGATCGACGCGCTGGCCGATTTCAGGTTCCGTTCGAGTTCCTTGGCCACGACGGCGATCGTCGAGAGGGGCGACGACAGCTCGTGGGCCGCCCCCGCCGCCAGGGTCGCGAGCCCTTCGAGCTTCTCGTTCCGCGACTTGCTCTGGCGGCTCTCCTGTATCTCCTCGTCCAGGAAAGCGAGCTTGGCCGTCAGCCGGGTGACGAAATACACGATCGTCATGGCGGCGATGACGGTCGCCACGAAATGGCCGATCAGGTAGAGGCTCCGCGGGACCGTCATCACGGCCGACCCCGGCCAGGACGACGGGGAGAGGCCGCCGACCGTCAACGTCATGGGAGACGTCCAGGGCCAGTACAGGGTGTAGAGCGCCCCGTGGCAGGCCAGCGCCAGCAGGAACACGAACCACGACCAGCGAGGGGGGAGCAGCACCGCCGCGAGCGCGACGTTGACCAGATAGAAGATGACGAACGGATTGAAGGGGCCGCCGGTGAACGCCAGCATCATGGTGAGCATCAGGATGTCGACGGCCATGATCGAGCCGAGCAGCAGCTCCCGGCCGGCGGCGATCGAGTTCCTGTCCCCGCCGAGCCTCCGGCGCGCGACGAGCAGCCCCAGGTTCGTCGCGGCGGTGAATCCCACGATCATCATCAGGGCGAAGATCGGCAGGTCGACCCCCAGCCAGTACGAGACCGCCAGGATGGTGTTGAGTTGTCCCAGGATGGCCACCCAACGCAGCGCGATCAGCCAGGCGACATTGATCCGCACCCGATCCGCGAACAGCTTCTCGACGCTCCGCATGGACCCGAAGACTCCGCGACCGATAAGATGGCATCCGGCAAGACTCGTCTCCATTG
>CALKTZ010000858.1 GCA_937997355.1 uncultured Planctomycetales bacterium
GGAGGCCCGCCTGGAGGATGGCGTCCAGCACGGTCTCGTTTCCGGCCAATTTGAACCGACCCTGATTCGAGACCGCGCCCAGGACGTAGTAGTACTTGCTCTGGTTGCCCGAGAGGCGGACCGAAACCTCGTAAGGTTTCACGATCTTCTCATTCCGAGCGAGGGCTGCCTCGGTCAGTTGCTGGGAGATTTTCTGCTCAGCTTCGGAAAGAGTCAGACCGGCGACGTAGACATCGCCGGCGAAGCCCAGGTCGACCATCCCATCTTGACGCACCGAGACCGATGCCAGATTCGAGTCCCTGGGGGACGGGCGAATCATGATGTCGAGATCGTCGGGGGGCTCGATCACATAGCTCGGGAGCGAAACCTTCTGGAGTTCCCTCGGCTGGTGCGGGTCGATCGTCCCGAGTTGCGGAACTCGTTTGGCTTCATGCCGTTTTCGCATCCCCGAACATCCGCCGGGAATGACCAGAGAGGTCAGGCCGACGAAGACCACGAACGTCCGAAATCGGTGATGAGTCGATGCCATCCCTGCCGTCATGACCCATGCACCTCAGCCGTGGTCGATTCGAGCTCTGTAATCCGTCGTGCAAGCTCTTTGAGGGGCCGTGTTGTCCACGTCCTAGAAACCAGATCGGCAATCTTGCGGCAAATCCTGAAACGAAACGGAAGACTTTTCGGGTTGGCTGTATTCTAGGGATTGCTCGGGGCGCAGGCCGGACCGTGGCCATCGCTCGTGACTTTAGCAGTATTCCCCATGAATCCCCGGAATCGACCCGGAATTTTGTCCGGCGCGGCACCCCGCTCGTGTGCAGATCCGTAAACAAATCCTCTTCGGCCGGACCGGCGAATCCCGACCGACTGCGTCACTTCGCCCCTTCCGTTCAACCCGATCCGCAGGGTGCAGCCCGATGGATTTGGTGCCGGGGGCCACTCCATCGAGTCAAGAACTCGTGTGCTATAGTTCCCCGGCTGAACCAGGACAAGACAATGAGGCTTGTTCCGGCGCATCTCGCGAGACCGTGGACCGACATCGCCGTCCGTTCACAACTCGGCCTGCATGCCCGGAGTTCCTGCGCTTTTCTAAGGAGGACCGGTGGCGCCCGCTCCGAATCGAGGAGCACACCGCCGGTTAAGCGGCCAGTCCGACCGACAATCCGAACGTGAACGCGTTCTGCCTGCTGCCAGAATTTATCCCGAGCGACATCACCTTCCCCGAGAGAGACGCCCGGGGCGGTGGTGTTCTATCTTCCTTTTGGTCGCAGCAGTGGAAGAACTCATCGCATGCTCCCTGATTTGGTGAGGTTACCCCCGTGCCATACCATCCACGGCGAAGGAAGAAGGCCCTGGCATTCGACAGCCTGGAATGCCGGCGTCTCCTTTCGGTCGCGCCGAACGACACGTACTACTCACAGCAGTGGGGCCTGAATAATGCCAATGATGTCGATATCAACGCGCCGGAAGCCTGGAGCCTGAACACCGGAAGCTCGTCGGTGGTAGTTGCGGTGATCGGGCCTACCGGCGTCGACGCTTCCAACCCGGACCTGGCCAATCGACTCTGGACGAATCCGACGCCGAATAGCGATTCCCGCTATCTGAACGCATTGCACGGATGGAATTTCGACGCCAATTCGCCGAATTTCACCGATACCAACGGCCACGATACGAACGTGGCGGGGATCATCGCCGCGCAGGCGAACAACTCGCAGGGAATTGCCGGCGTGACCTGGGGTTCCCCCTTGATGGTCCTGAAGGCGAGCAGCCTTTCGGCGGAGGCCGCGGCGGTCGACTTCGCGGTGGCTCACGGGGCGAAGGTCATCAATCTGAGCGTCGGCTGGGGCGAGTCTCCCAGCT
>CALKTZ010000859.1 GCA_937997355.1 uncultured Planctomycetales bacterium
TGCCGCCGAGCCCGGCGAACGGCTCGTCGGCGGCACCGTCCGGGATCACGATGACGTACTTGGCTTTGCTGGGCATGGCGGTGTCGGGCTCGCGGAGGTTGCTGGGTTGTCGGTCAAGGGTAAGGTGTGGACGAGATCAATTCTGACTTGCCTTCTCGCGGAGGAAAAGTTCTTTCGCTCCTTGCCGGTTTAACTCGGACGAGACCGGGGAGAATGCATAAGTGCATTCGCGATCATTTCGAGCACACCGTCGAGGTTGTCATGAACGTCCTCATTCGTAAAACGCAGGAAGCGGATTCCGAATTCCTCGATGAATGCCTGCCTCCGCCGATCGTGCAATTTGCCCTCTTCGGTGAAATGGCTGTCTCCATCGACCTCGATCGCGAGTTTGGATTCCGGACAATAAAAATCGATGCAATAGGACCCGACGCTGTACTGCCGACGAAACCTGGCCCCGAGCAACTGCTTCCTCCGGAGACGCGACCAGACCAGGGCCTCGGCCGGCGGCAGCTCGCGGCGAAGCCGGCGACGCATTTCGGTCTCGGATGATCGGTTGAAACATTCGGCCATCCACTCGCCTTGCCAATGAAGCGATTCAACGCATTTCGATCACGAAGGATTCATCATTTTCTCCCCCCTGTATCCCCCCTCCGAGAGGGGGGACGTGGAGAGGCGTTCTTCAGGGGGTATTATAAAGATCCATAGCAACACTTAAGATTACTGAGATGAATCGATCATAAAATCAATTCTCCGCCTCTTTCGTACGTGTTTAGCGAAGTATATCAGAAAGTCTCACTGCTTGGCGCAGACACGTCCCCCCTCTCGGAGGGGGGATACAGGGGGGTTCTTGAATACATCCGAGACCATGACGGCACACATCGACTACTCCTCGACCCCCAGGCGGATGCTCGGGGCGCGGGCGGTGTCGAGGCGGTCGATCGCGGCGAGGGCGTCGAGGATGTCGGCCTCGGCGGCGAGGTGGGTCATCATCACCAGGGGGACCGGGCTATCCTCGGGGGCGTCGTCCCCCGGGTCGTGCTGGATTACGCTGGCGATGCTGATGCCGTGCTCGCCGAGCACCTGGGCGAGCTGCGCCAGCACGCCGGGGCGGTCGGCGATCGTGAACCGCAGGTAGTAGCGGCTGGTCACCTGCTTGGGGGGGGTCAGCGTGACGGCGGGGGCATCGCCCGGCCACAGATTCAGCACCCGCGAGGTGAGGGCGGCCCGGCCGGTCGCCACGTCGATGATGTCGCCGACCACCGCCGAGGCCGTCGGCATCGCGCCGGCCCCTCGGCCGTAGAACAGGGTATCGCCGACGGCGTCCCCCACCACACGGATCGCGTTATAAGGCCCCCGGATCTCCGCCAGCGGGGTTCCGTGCTTCACGAGGGTTGGCGCGACCCGCAGCGCCAGTCCCGATTCCGAGAGCTTGGCCAGCGCGAGGAGCTTCACCGCGTAGCCCAGTTCCCTGGCATAGGTGATATCCGCGAGTTGCAGGCGGTCGATCCCCTGCCGCGGGATTGCCTCCAGCGGGACCGAGGCCCCGAAGGCGAGCTGCGCCAGGATCGCTAGCTTGTGGGCGGTGTCGGTGCCGTCGACGTCCAATGTCGGGTCGGCCTCGGCGTAGCCGAGCTGCTGGGCCTGGCCGAGCGCCTCGCGATATGAGAGGCCATCCAGCGTCATCTTGGTGAGGATGAAGTTGCAGGTGCCGTTGACGATCGCCGCCAGGCTCTGGACCTGGTTGGCCCCCAGCGAAACCCCCAGCGCCTGGACGATCGGGATGCCGCCGCCGACGCTCGCCTCGAACGCCACGGCGCGGTCATACTTGCGCGCGGCCTCGAACACCCTGGCCCC
>CALKTZ010000860.1 GCA_937997355.1 uncultured Planctomycetales bacterium
GATCTCGGCGAAGTAGGCGAGCCCGACGAATTCCGTCATCAGCGAGATGCCCGGCCCGCTGGTCGCCGTGATTGCCCGCGCCCCGGCCCAACCGGCACCGATGGCCATGCCGATCGCGGCCAGCTCATCCTCGGCCTGGATCACGGAAAAGGTTTTCGTCCCGTCCGGTCGGGTGCGGTGCTCTTTCAGGAACGTTTCGGCGTATTCGGCGAGGCTGCTCGACGGCGTGATCGGATACCAGGTCAGCACGCTGGCCCCGCCGAAGAGGACTCCCAGCGCCGCGGCCTTGTTCCCTTCGATCAGGATCTGGTCCCTGGTCGCGTCGAGGCGAGTGACCCGATACGGAAAATCCTCGGGCAGATTCGACTCGGCCCAAGCCGCTCCCGCTTCGGCGGCCCGGATGTTGATCTCGGCGGCCTTGGCCTTCCGGCCGGGGAACTCCCGGCGGATCGCCTCCCGAACTTCGCCGATCTCGATCCCGCAGGCGGAGGCCACAACTCCCACGTAGACCATGTTCACGACCTTGCGGAGCTTGTCCCGGTAGTTCTTGTCTCCCGGGACCGGCGGATACGACTCCTCCGCCAGCCGGGCAAACGGGACGGAGTAGAACGTGACATCGTCCCGGACTTTGGTGATGTCCTCCTTCAGATCATTCCTGAAGAAGCAGACGGCGCCGGGCCGAAGTTGGCGGACGTCGTCGGCCGCGGTCTGGTCGTTCATGCAGACCAGGATCGGCGAATCGAGCCGGTGCCCGACATAGCCCCGGGCGCTGGCCCGGATGTGAAACCAGGTCGGCAGCCCCTCGATGTTGGAAGGGAACACGTTCTTGCCGCTGCAAGGGATGCCCATCCCTTTCAATGCACGGAGCAGGACCAGGTTTGCTGATTGGCTACCAGAACCATTGACCGTGCCAACCCGGATCGCCAGGTCGTTGATGCCGGGTTGGCGAGAATTGTCGTCAATGATCTTGGAGGTCGCCCTGTCGTAGGAAAGGACACTTGACATGATGCTCCTCGCGAAGAGAACGCCTCACGACATGGCGCCGTGCGGCGGCCATCCGTGTCTGCTTCTGAACGCTGCCTCATCGGGTACAACGGGTAGATCAGGTAGATCCCCATGTCCCTGCATGCCTTGACCCATTCACCAGTCGATCACACCCCAGGAACAATCGCAAGGGAATAGCACGAACGCATTCGAAGATGGTGGATGCCACCTCGACAGATGGATACGCAAGCCCCCGAACCCAACGTGAAAAACCCCATGACGCAGCTTCGCGGCTGATCGTGTAGAATATTTGTCGAACATACGCGATCGTGGCTTCACCGCCCCCTCGTAAGCGCGGCCGACGTCAGGCGAAATTCTTGCCAAAGGGAAGACCATGCTTCGGGCGTTTCCAGTCCTCGCGATCTGTGTTCTTCTCACTCAAAATCTCGTTGCAAGCGAATCGGATTTCTTCGAGAAGCGCATTCGTCCGGTCCTGCACGAGCGATGCGTGGACTGCCATGGCGCTCGGAAGCAAAAGGGGGGATTGCGGCTTGATTCGCGCGAAGCCATGGTCCAGGGGGGAGACTCCGGGCCGGCCCTGGTGCCGGGAGATCCCGAGGAGAGCCTCATCCTGAAGGCGGTCCGTCACACCGACGCCGACCTGAAGATGCCCCCCTCGAAGGCCGGTCCGAAGCTGACCGACGAGGTGATCGCCGATCTCGCGGCATGGGTGAAATCGGGTGCCCCCTGGACAATCAGCAAGACGCCGGCAGCGGCGAATGCGAAAGACGCCTTCAATCTCGAAGCCAGAAAGCAGCGGCTCCCCTGGATCTGGCAGACACCGCGGCGGCAGGCCGTGCCCGAAATTGCATCGCCATCTCCTCTCGACGAAGTTGACCGATTCATCCTGGCCAAGCTTCGAGAGAAAGGTATTGCTCCCGCCCTTCCAACCGACGACCTCACCTGGCTCCGGAGGGTGCATTTCGCGATCACGGGCTTGCCGCCGAGCCGAGAAGACATGCGGGGATTTCTCCGCGACCGATCCCCCGAACGCCGGGAACACGTCGTGGATGCGCTCCTGGCATCACCTCATTTTGGGGAGCGTTGGGCACGCCACTGGATGGATCTCGTCCGTTACGCGGAATCCCGCGGGCATGAGAGCGATTATCCGATCGCCAATGCCTGGCGCTACCGCGACTATCTCATCCGCGCCTTCAACGCGGACCTTCCCTACGACCGTTTCGTCGCCGAACATATTGCCGGAGACATCCTCAAGCCTCGAATCGATCCCTCCACGGGCGCGAATGAATCAGTGGTCGCGACCGGCTGGGCCTTCCTGGGGGAGGAAGTTCACAGCCCGGTCGATATCCGCCAGGACGAATGCGATCGGGTCGACAACAAGGTTGATGTTCTCTCGAAAACCTTCCTCGGCCTCACGGTCGCGTGCGCCCGCTGCCACGATCACAAGTTCGATGCGATCACCCAGCGCGACTACTACGCCCTGAGCGGATTCGTGCTCGGCTCCACGTTCCGTCAGGTACGATTCGAAACGATGGAGCCGCACTCCGAAGCCGCGAAGGCTCTGGCAACGCTTCGCGAACAATTCGCCGGTCGTATAAGAATCGCGTTCACCGAAGCCGCCAAACCCAAAATCGCTTCAATGGCCCCGTATCTGTTGGCCGCACGTCGCGTGTCCCTCGGCGAGAAGCGAGAAGAGGTAGTCGCCAGCCTCAAACTGCATGGCGGTCAACTCGGGGCGTTGATCAAGCAACTGGATGAAGCGCGGATTACACCGTCTCATCCCTTGCACGACTTCAGCACCCTCCTCGCAGCTCCCAATCCATTTAAAGCTCCCTGGACAACGGCCCCTTCCAGGAATCCTGGTTCCACCGTTCGTACACTGCCTGCCGATGCGAAGGTGATCGCGGATTACACCGGGCCGTCGGGCACTTCGTGGAAGACCGATGGCCCCGGATTCGGCACAAGGCCCCTGGCCGCGGGGGAGTCGATCTTCGGCACCGAGGAACGGCCGATCGCCCGCGTCATGCCCTATGGCGCGGCGACCCTTGATCGTTTCTGGGACCGATTGACCCTCACGCCGGGGACGGAGCGGGACTCCGGACGGCTCGGCGCGACGGAACGATCCGGCCGAACCCTCCTCACCCCCAAGGTCACGCTCGGGGTGGGACGACTCCATTACCTGATCCGGGGCAAGGCCCAGGTGTATGCGAGCGTCGACTCCCACCTCATGGTCGAAGGACCGCTGCACGGCGTCCTGGTCTCGAAATTCGACTCGGGTCCTCAACCTCGATGGGTCAGCCACGACCTTCGTCCCTATGCCGGCCATCGGGTTCACCTCGAATTCTCGCCCGTGGAGAAGAACGATCTCGACGTGCTCATGGTCGTGGAATCAACGACGCCTCCAGCATGGCTCCCCGTGGAGCCCTGGAGGCCGAGTTCCGACCGAAACTCGTTCGAGGCCGTCGCAACCGCGCTCCTGGCGGACTGCGCCACGGCGCTGGAGGCCCTGAAATCTGAAAAACCGGAGATTCCTCCCGCACTCGCGTCACTGGCCGACTGGATCGCGCAACATCCCGAGGCGATCGGCCTGGATTCGCCACAATCGGGCGCCGCCGATTACTTCCGCGAGCAGGAAAAACTCGCGAGCAAGATTCGCTGGGATTCTCCCACGGCGGTCTCGTGGGCCGATGGATTCGGCGTGGATGAGAATGTGCTGATCCGCGGCAAGCCGACGCGTCCCGGCGCGATCGCCTCTCGGCGATTGCCCGAAGCATTCGGCCTGCCTCCCATCGATCCGAAGGAGGCCAGCGGGCGAGCCGAGCTTGCCACGCAATTGATCGATCCGTCAAACCCGCTGGTGGCGCGGGTCATGGTCAACCGGGTCTGGCACCAACTCTTCGGACGCGGAATCGTCGCGACTGTCGACAACTTCGGCTATCTCGGCGAGCGTCCCACGCATCCGGAGTTGCTCGATCATCTGACCTGGCAATTCGTCCACGACGAAGGCTGGTCGGTGAAATCGCTCATCCGGCGGCTGGTGCTGACGGAGACCTTCGCCCGGAGCAGTCGCCCCCGCGATCCGAAAGCCTCCGAGCTCGACCCCGCGAACCTGCTGCTGCATCACATGCCCGTCCGTCGACTGGAGGGGGAAGCCATCCGCGACGCCTTGCTGTGCATCTCGGGTCGGCTCGATCCCAAAACGTACGGTCCGCCGATCCCCGTCCATCTCACCGAGTTCATCGTGGGCCGGGGACGCCCCGAGGTCAGCGGCCCCGCCGACGGGGCGGGGCGCCGGAGCGTCTACCAGGCGGCCCGGCGAAACTTCCTCCCCAGCATGATGCTCGCCTTCGATCTCCCGACCCCCTTCAGCACGGTCGGCCGCCGGAACGTGACCAATGTCCCGGCGCAATCGCTCGTGATGATGAACGACCCATTCGTCCATGAACAAGCCAAGCTGTGGGCCTCGCGACTCCTCAAGGAACTGCCCCAGGCGGACCCGACCGGTCGAATCCACTGGCTCTTCGAGACGGGCTACGGTCGCCCCCCCACGGAAGAAGAGGTCAAGGCTTCTCTGGAATCCTTCGCGGATCTTCGCACCGCATATACCGGCGAACCGGAGTCCGCGGCCTGGTCGGAGTTCTGCCACGCGTTGCTCGGCGCCAATGATTTCATCTATCTGAAGTAACCAAACGCCCATGAACAACGAAAAACGGTTGCCACATCCCGGCATCTCCCGTCGCGCCCTGCTTCAACGCGCCGCGAACGGCTTCGGAACCATTGCGCTTTCGGCACTCCTGGGAGAGTATTCGGGCGCGCGGGCCGGTGCTGTGGCGGAAGCGGTGAAGTCGCCGCATTTCCCGGCCAGGGCGAAAAATGTCATCTTCCTGTTCATGGAAGGGGCCGTGTCGCAAGTC
>CALKTZ010000861.1 GCA_937997355.1 uncultured Planctomycetales bacterium
CGAAGAAGCGGTTATCCCGGGCGAAGCTCGGGGAGAGGGGCTTGTTGCCGCTGTCGTACATGAACGAATAGGCCAGCACTTCGTTGAGGGCGATCGGGTTGTATTCCATCCCGAACTGGATCAGGTAGCCTTCGGCGGCGGTGTGGGACGGCGAGTAGGGATTCGTCACCGACGCGGCATTGCTGAAGGTGAGGATGGGGGCCGTGGAGGCGGTCGCCGGCGTCACCGTGATGTCGGTGTTCACGAAGCGGGTCATCGCGCAATCCGGGTCGCGGAAATCGATGATATTGACCACGAACTGGGAGAGCTGCGCCAGTTCCTCCGGGGTATCGACCGCGAGGGGCGGGAGGATGGCCTTGAGGGTCGCGTAGGTCTCGCGGATCCACTTCTGGCGGACCGATTCCGTCGGGTCGTTCGAGACGGGGAGCGGGAAATTGAGATTGATCTTCCTCCCGGCCTGGGCCAGGGACGCGGCATAGAAGGGGCCCGTGCCGAGCGGATCGAGATTGCCGCCCCTCCAGGTGGTGTTCCGCTGGAGATTCGCGTAGCTCGCGTTATCGCCGGCGAGGAAGCGGCTGTTGCCCGCGAAGGTCGTGTTGGGGATATTCTGGGGGTTGTCGTTGGCCCACGCGATCCGATTGAGCTCCCAGGAATCGATCGAATACAGGCGACGGCGGCGGAGGCCGTCGACGGTGTTGTTGAAGCTGATGGGGGCCAGTTGGGAGAGGCGGCTGGTCAGGGACGATCCGTCGACGTCCTGCGAGCGATAGAGCCATTCGAGATCGGTCAGGCCGAACGGATCGTCGGAGACGTTGGTGGCGTAGAGGTTCATCTCATCGGCGTCATTCTGGCCGTCCGTGTTGAGGCCGCCGTTCACGCGCGAGTTGTAGGTCGGGATCGTGGTCCCGGTGCTGGAGACGTCCGAACCGGGCTGGACGTTCGCGGGCATCCCGCCGATCCGCTGCGGCCCCTGCCCGTTCGACGAGGAATACGGGGTGGGGAAGCGATAGAAGTCGTAACCGTGGAGGGGATTGTTCGTGAAATCCATCGCCGGGATGGGGTTGTTCGAAGAATCCTTATCCGAGGTCGCGAACGCGATCAGCCCGGTGGTCCGGTCGATGGCCCCCGGCAGGCCCGCGGGGCGGAAGTAGCTGAGGAAGGCGACGCGGCCGTACTGGTCGCCGCCGTAGCGGGCGTTGCCGCTGGTCCCCGGCCACTGCCGGACCTGGCCGGAACCGTCGAGATCGACCGGCGTGACGAAGCGACGGATTCGTTCCACGGGCAGGATCGGCGAGGCCGAGGAATCATAGAGGTCGGCATCCCCCACCTCTCCTTTCCGGGTCACGGCCCCCGATCCGTAGGGGTCGAAGGCGTTCAGATTATCGTCGTCGACGTCTCGGTTGCCCTGCGAGTAGCCGGCCCTCGCCGGGTTGTTGTAGGACGCGGCCAGGGCCGGGGAGGTGGAGATCCCCAGGCCGGAGATCGACGACGCCTCGCCGTAACGGCCCGCCACCGGAGTGGGAGGAGACGCGATCCGCAGGACGTTCGAGGCCGTGGGATCGGTGACCACGCTGCCGCTGGAGTCGATGTCCGAGGTGTCGACGATCCCGTTGGGCATGTAATACCGCAGGACGTTGCCGTAGGAATCGGTGCCGAGCGGGGCGTAGTTCATGTCTCCGAACTGCGCGGTCCCCGTGAAGCCGTTCCCGCTCACCGGGACGCCGGCCGCGGTGAAGAGGACCGGATTCGTGGCCAGGATGCTCGGCGGGAGGGGACGCGTGCCGGCGAGGATGTTTTGAAGCTGCACGCTCCGGACGTCGGTGCCCGAGTCGTCCTTCTGCCCGTAGATCTCCCCCTTGATCGGATTGTTCAACATCGAATTGGCAAGCGCGTTCTGGAGCCCATACGTCGGGTCGACCTCGCTGACCGAATTCCCCAGGTGCGAGGTATGCCCCGACAGTCGGTCGCCATTGTCGTTACGCCCCGCGAGGTTGCCGGCGGTGTTCAGGGGAATCCGGCCGTTGAGGCCGATCACCATGAACGCGAACAGGGGCTTGTAGAGCTTCCCCTGAGCATTCTGCCGGGGGGGGTAGCCGAGGTCGAGCCAGATCGAGTCGGTCTTGCCGTCGCCGTCGTTGTCCACGTCGAAATTCGTGCCGTTCGAAGGGTCGGGGAATGCCGCCCCGAAGGCGGTCGAGTGATCGACGGCTCTTGGCCGGAGGATTTTCGACATGGCCTTGGCGGCGAGATTCGCCGAGGACGTGCGGAGGTCTGCGAAGGAATAATTCCAGTCGGAGGTGCTCAGGATTCCCGGGCGGTGGAACGAAGGGATCATCACGCCGCCGTCGGCGCTCTGGAGGGCGAGGAACCAGTTCTCCAGGTCGCAGGCGTCGTAATCTTCATCCATGCCGACCCCGCCCGGCGTCCCGTGCTGGACCACATTGACGTTGGCGGCGTTCACGCCGCTCTTGAGGAAGTTCTGGTTGAATCGATAGTTCGCGTACTGGGCGGGATTCGGGTTGTTCGTGTTGGCATACGCTCCGTTGATCCCAGTGCCGTTGAAGGCCCCTCGATGGCGACCGTCCAGGATGAACGGGTGCATCTGGGCGATCACGTCGTAATTCAGGGGGTCCTTGGTCTTGTCGACCTGGATCAATCGCGACGATCCATTGTTGTTGATGATATCGGCGACGGCGGTCGTCGAATCCGTCGAGGTCAGGCGGAGCTCGAAGTAGGTGTTCGAGGAGTCGGCGACATTCGCGGTGACGACGAACGACTGCATGGTGTGGGTGATCCCCGAGGCCACCACGGGGTTGCCGTCGGGGCCGAACCCGTAGGGAGTCGGCGCCACCTTGAGGACCCAGCCGGTGAAATCGACGGTCGAGTCGTAGGGGATGTTGGTCACCACGCCGTTGGCGGTGAGCGACGTGATGTGGAGCGGGCCGTTCGCGGTGCTCGTCAGGATGCCGTTATTCCCCCCGTCGGTACCGTACATATCCCGCTTGATGCTATGGCCGCGGATCGCGGACAGCGGATTGTCGGTGTCGTTGATCAACTGCGAGAGGGCGTAGTCCATCAGGTCGCTGGACTGGGGCACGGTGACCGTTTGCGCGAAATACCGCGCGCCGATTTTGGACTGGCTGGCGAAGGTTGCGAAGGTCACGCCGATCAATGCCAGGAGGGCCAGCATCCCCAGCACCAGGATGAGCACGACGCCCCTGCGGGGGGGTGAACTGCTCTCGGCTCGATGGTTCGCGTTCAACATCTCATCCTCCCGCTCGACTCGATACTTCGCTGATATTCTTCTCGCGACCGAGCCGCCGATCTCTCTCGAACTTGAATCGCCCTCGGAATCTCGGCATGGCCCGCGTTGTTCGATCGGTTCGTCCGGCTCAGAGCTTGTCGGTGAAGTCCTGACGGATGGTCAACGATTTGACGTATTTCCCGGTCGGGTCCTGGACCCGGATCTGGATTTGGAGCCCCCGCAACGGCGCCGGATAGGGGGGGGGATATGACGGATAGACCGGGGGCGAAAACGGAGGCCCGATCGGGGCCTTGGTCGTCGGATCGAAGCCCTTCGCGGGGGCCATCGAATAGTCGGTCGTCCAGGAATCCCAGACGCGTCTCAGGCGGACGATGCCCGTGTTATCGTCCCCGATGTTGCTGCTGTAATTCGGGGCGATCCCCGCGTACTGCGCCGAATAGCCGCTCCCATAGGTCGGGTTGGGGTATTGCGCGTCGAGCCGGTTGTCGGCGACGAGCGGCGGCATCCGGCCTTCGTGCGCGAAGGTCCCGTTCAGCAGGTCGACGAGCTGATTGTTGATGAGGATCGCCGGGCGGCTGGTGCCGGTCGTGTAATCGTACAGGCCGGTGGTCGCGTTCGCGGTCATGAAATTGAAGACATAACCGCTGGCCACCGAGCTGTAGCTCATCGAGGGGTTCGCCGCCATGTAGGGGGCCGCATTCCCATTGAGTTTGTAATAGGCGTTG
>CALKTZ010000862.1 GCA_937997355.1 uncultured Planctomycetales bacterium
TGATCCGGTGGATCGTCCCCAAACCCCGGAGCGAATTGGCTTTGATCGTGACGGAATTTCGCGGGCAAAACAGGTCGTCCGGATCGGCCCCAATCGACGCCAGCCCGGCCTCGGAATCGGCCCCAATCGACGCGGCGGCAACCACTTGGGCCTCGGAATCGGCCCCGATCGTGGAGGCGGGGGCCTCCTCGCGGGCCGAATCCTTCCACCGGGCCTCTTCCTTCTTGAGCTTGTAGAACGCGGTCAGGGTCCGAAGCCCGTCGCGCTGGAGGGCGAACTGGTAACGCCTGAGCCGCTCCCCCTCGATGCTCGGGTCGTGCGAGGCGAGGGCCTCGGCCTCATCCGGGTCGCCCCCCGCCAACTCGGCTGCATACACGGCCTCCCGTATTCGCTTTATTTTATGCACATATTCATAATTATTTGCGCGATCCAGCTTCCAGGACAGGCAGGCCGCCTGGCGGGCCAGCTCCGCCTCGGGCGCGTTGGACGGCCGCAGGTCGCGATTCCAGGCATCGAGCCGCGCGGCGAATGCCTCGGCGTTCTCGCTGGGCAGAACGTCGAACGCCTCGACCCTGAGACCATGCTTGAGGGCATTGAGACGAACCGCCGCCTTCCCTTCGGCCGTTTTGGGTCCGGTACTGCGTTGCGCATTTTTTTGATTGGCTTCGATCTGTTTCTCGGTCGCCATGGGAATGTCCCTCGATGCTTTCAGTCTTATAGAAGGATCGCCACCATCCTTAATATGACACAATCTGAGGGGTCTGGACCGGAAAAATGGAAAATTTGGGCGGCATAGAGCAAAAAACAGGGCCGCGAGTTGCCCAGAGTAAGCCAGATCGCGCAGCCGTTCGAGTTTCCTGGGCGTCGGCACCGCCGGGTTGCCCCCGCCATGGGCCTGGGTTCGACCGAGATGGTGCCGCGTTGGAGTTGAAGCAGCCGGTTGACGAGGAGTCACGGATCAGGAACCACTCGCGACCGTGATCAATGCAGCATGGAACTGAGAGGAGGCGGCGCATAAGTCCCGAGCTTCATCTGATCGAAGATCGCGACGTCGGACGCATTGTCACGGGCGGTCTGGAGCGTGATCGACCTCTGCTTGTAGAGTTCGTGGAGATACTCCTCAAAAATGAACGAGTTCGAAGCTCCCTGTTGCATGCCGACCTTGAGGCCGATCGTGTCACCGGCGAGGATGCAGTTGGAGATCGCCTTGGTATCGTTGAAGAGGAACTCCAGCCCGGGGAGTCGTCCTCCTTCCTGCCTGGGGAGCAATCGCTGACAGATCACGCACTTGAGGGCGTCACGGAGTTGGAGCTTGACGAGGTCGCGTTCCACCGGATCGAAGAAGCTCACGATCCTGTTCACAACCTCGTACGCCGTCCCCGAGTGGAGCGTGCTGATGACCAGGTGGCCGGTCGCCGCGGCACTGACCGCCGAGCGGATCGTATCCGGGTCGCGCATCTCGCCGATGATGATGACGTCCGGATCATGCCTGAGGGCGCCTCGCACCGCGTCATGGAAGGAGCCGATGTCCTCCCCCACGTCTCGCTGCGAGATGATCGATTTCTTGTCGGAATGGACGTACTCGACCGGCTCCTCGATCGATAGGATGTGGACCGACCGGTTCGCATTGATCCAGTCGACCAGCGAGGCCACGGTGGTCGACTTGCCACTGCCGGTCATCCCGGTGACCAGGATCAGGCCGAAATGCAGGTTGGCGAGCTTCTCCATCGCAGCTCGCGGGATATTCAACTCCTCGAAGGAGGGAATCTTCTCGGGCAGGAATCGCATCGTGCAATGGGGAACGCCCGCCTTGAAGAAAGCGGAGACCCGTGCGTATCCCAGGCCGAGCTGGTGATAGATGAAGCTGCACTGCTGTCGCTCGGTGAACCCGCGAAAATGCTTCTCCGGGGCGATCGACTCGATCATGTTCAAGATCTGCTCGGATGACAGCGGATCGAAGGCCTGGACACGGCGCATGAGGCTGTCGACCCGGAAGACCGGCGAGGCCCCCGGATAGAGGTGGACGTCGCTCGCCCGGAATTTCATCATGGCCCGGAACAGGGCCTCCGGGCTGAGCGGGACGGTACGATACTCCTCTCCGTGGATTCGCCAGACTTCCGGCAGGGGAAAAATCTGCGACAGGCTATCGCACGCCTCATGGACCT